>JAGNPP010000007.1 GCA_017989575.1 Chryseobacterium sp. | reverse complement strand
ATAACCGACGCGCAATTGCAAATTTGGATTTGCTTGATAATTGATTCCCAAACGCAAAAGACTTTGTTGCCAAGTCATGATATAATCATTTCTTCGCCATTGATATTCTGTGTGAATAGAAAATTTAGAATCCAGTTTGAAAGTTCCGTTGTAAGCGTACCAGCCGATTTTGTTGTGATCGCTGATTCGGTTTTGTGCTGAAAATGCGGATGAAATTGAAATTAAAAAAACTGAACTGAGCAGGACTTTTGCTTTGTTGAAAAACATATTTGAAATAATATCGATTTCTACAAAACTAATGATTCATATAGGGAAAAACAAATGAGCATTTTTAAATTATTAATTTAAAATATTATGTTAAATAAAAAAAAAATAAAAAAAAATTAACTAAAATAATAAATATTACATTTATATTTTCTAATTTTGAAGTCTAATATAAAACTCATTATTATGAAAAAATTATTTTTTATTGCAACATTATTAGTTGCAGGAATGACAAGTGCCAAAAACGCAGATGCATCTATTTTAAAAGCTGACAATGTAGATGTACAAAAAACAAAAACCGTAGAATCTAAAGAAATTACTGTCAACAACAAGCCTCAGTTTCCAGTTACTTTCTCTTGCGGTATTACTCTTAATTATGATGTTGAGACAGGAATTCCTACAAAAACAATATTAGCTTTAATATTCTTTTACGATTCTATTCTTTGTGGTAACTAAAAATTCTAATAACAATTCCCTGAAATGGGAATTGTTTATTAATATGAAAAAATATATTTTACTTTACTTTCTTTTATTTCAATTTTTTTCAACCTTTGCCCAAGACAAATCAGAAAAAAGTATCGCTTATAGGTTAACATACGTACTTGACTATAAACCTGATTCTACAAATTTAAATTTTATCAAACAAGACAAGTTTTATTTGTATGTATTAGGTAATAATTCTAAATTCATATCTGCAAAAAAAATTGAAAAAGATTCTGTATTAAATAAACTAACAAAAGAAAATAATTTAATGGCTGGAATATCAATGCAGAATAGGCCAAAGGCACAAAATGAGTATATAATATACAATATTAATAATACTCATCAATATGTAGAAACTATAGGAATTAATAATTATAGTTATCATATCAACGATTCACCGAAATGGAGCTTATTGGAAGAAAAAATAAAAGTCGAGTCTTTCAACTGCAATGTAGCAGAGACTAAAAAATATCTTGGTAGAGATTGGAAAGTATTGTATGATACAAACACTCCTTTAATTACCGGTCCTTATAAATTTTATAACTTACCTGGTCTTGTTATAAAAGCTTTTGATACAAAAATGCATTATGTATTTACATTACAAAAGATTGAAAAAATATCCGATTTAAAAATTGAAGTAACTGAGGATTATAAACTATTAGACAAAAGAGAAATACTTCTAAATTTAAAACGAAATATGCTTGAAAATCCATTCAGTAATCTCCCATCAGGAATTAAAATAGAAATAGATCCAAAACAAAAAAAAGAAATTATCGAAAGGCTTAAGAAAAACAACAATAATCCAATTGAGTTAGAATAAATAATTTCCTTTTTGATAATCTACAAAATATAAATCAACTCCTTCAGAAATTCTGGATGTAAATAGTTTCAATTCGCATCGCCTTTTTCGATTCCTTCCTCTATTTTTTCCGCCACTTCCTGTTCTTCTTCGTGAGAAATATCCAGTTGATCTTCAGTATCTTCACTACGAATGACCAAGGAAATCCAAATTGGAAAATGGTCAGAATCAACAGTTTTCAGAACTTTCATATCCACCAGACGAAAATGTGGGCTCACAAAAAAGTGATCCAAAGGCCAACGCAAAAACCAATATTTAGCGTGAAACGTATTGAACATTCCACGTCCACGTCGTGGATCGAGCATCCCGCTGGATTTTAGGAACAACTTCGTGGTTTGCGACCAAGCGACGTCGTTCAAATCTCCAAAAACAATGGCAGGTTTTCCGTACTCTTCGGCTTTTTCGCCAACCATCAGAATCTCGGCGTCACGCTCCGTGCTTTCCGGATTTTCCTGAGGAACTGGTGGCGTTGGATGGATTCCAAACAATCGGACAACGTTGTTATTATATTCCACATCGGCAACAATGGACGGAATATCGTCATCAATCAAATAATTGACCTCGTAATTCTTAACCGGAAAATGACTGTAAAACAACAAACCATAAGTATTGGCAAGCGGAACTTCGATTTTGTATTGATAATCTTTTGTGACTGTTTCCAAAGCTTTTTTCCATTCTTCGTCCGTCTCAAGAAAAAACAAAATTGAAGGATCTCTTTCTTTAATTAAATCAACCAATTTTTGATAATTCCGATTGTGCTGGTAAACGTTGCAAACCAAAATATCCAACAATTCCTCGTCAGGATTTGGTTCTGTTTTATCAATCATTGTCTTTCCAAATTTGGTGTAAGGAATGATGATGTAGAACAAATAAAGTGCAACTACAACTTCCGTAATCAGAAGAATCTTATCGTAAATCGTCGGATTTTCAACGGCGAAATTCCATAGAAAAGCAAGAATAATGAGAATGACAAATTTCTGAAAACGAGGATAATCAAAAATCCTGAAAATCCAAAATGTGTTTTTGATAACAGGAACAAACACCGATAGAATAGCCAAAATGGAAAGAATCCAATACAAACAATATGTGTAACTTTCCATAGATATTTCTAATGCTTAATGGTCTTTCCTAAAATAATTAAACTTCTTTTTTCGCCGTCCATTTCGGCGATATTTTTGAGATTTCCCCAAAGTTCAAACCCGAATTTTTCAAATAAGGTCAAACTTGGCAAATTGTGTGCAAAAATGAATGCGAGAAGATTTTCGATTCCCAAACTTGGACATTTTTCGATTGACAATTCCAAAATCTGTCTTCCAAAACCTTTGTCCCGAAAATTTTCATCAATATAAATACTGATTTCAGCCGTTTTCTGATAAGCCGGACGTCCATAGAAATCCTGAAAACTAACCCAACCAATCGTGTTTTCCTGAGAATCCTGAACCATCCAAAGTGGACGTGTTTCAGAATTGTGTTCACTAAACCAATCGAGTTTACTTTCAACAGAAACCGGTTCCAGATCAGCGGTAACCAATCGCGACGCCACCGTAGAATTATAAATCTCTACGATTTTTGGAAGGTCTTCTAAAGTGGCATCTCGAAAAGTCATATTTTTTATGGTTAAAATGTTGATTTGTAAAACTGTAAAATCGTTAAATTAATTAATCATAAAACTGCAAAAACGATTTTACAAATCAACAATTTTACGATTTAGCTAATTGAGTTAAACGCTTGTTCCAAATCAGCAATCAAATCTTCTGCATCTTCGATTCCGACGCTCAATCTCACCAAATCATCCGTGATTCCAAGAATTGCTCTTTTCTCTTCTGGGATGGATGCGTGCGTCATCAAAGCTGGAAGGTTGGCCAACGATTCTACGCCACCCAAAGATTCTGCCAAAGTGAAAACTTTGATATTTTCCAAGAATTTAACGGCATCTTCTTTCTTCCCAGATTTGAAAGTGAAAGAAACCATTCCGCCAAATTCCGTCATTTGACGCGTTGCCAAATCGTATTGTGGATGAGAAGACAATCCTGGATAATAGATTTTATCAACCAAAGAATGAGTTTCTAGATATTTTGCCACTTCGAAACCGTTGTCAGAATGTCTTTGCATTCTAAGCGCCAAAGTTTTAATGCCTCTTAAGACCAAATAAGAATCGTGAGGCCCCAAAATTCCACCGCTTGCAAATTGGATGAAGTGTAGTTTTTCGCCCAATTCTGCATCCTTAGCAATCAAAGCTCCAGCGATTACATCAGAATGTCCGCCCAAATATTTTGTTGCAGAATGCATCACAATGTCAGCGCCCAGATCCAACGGTTTTTGAATATAAGGCGTTGCAAATGTGTTATCTACAGCTACCAAAATATCTTTTCCTTTTACAGTATCAGCTACCATTTTGATGTCCACTAATTTCATTAATGGATTCGTTGGTGTTTCTAGCCAGATCAATTTTGTTTTGTCTGTGATAACTTCTTCCAACTGCTCCACATTATCAAAACCGATGAACGTAAATTTCAGATGATACTTTTCGAATAATCTGGTGAACATTCTGTAAGATCCACCGTAAAGATCATCTACTGCAATCACTTCATCACCTGGATTTAGTAATTTCAAAACGCAATCTATTGCGGCCAAACCTGAACCAAAAGCCAAACCTCTTGTACCGTTTTCGATGCTTGCTAAAGAATCTTCTAATGCTTGTCTTGTTGGGTTTGCACCTCTTGAATATTCGTATCCAGAAATCAATTGTCCCGGACTTTTTTGTGCGAATGTTGATGTTAAAAATACGGGAACGTTGACTGCGCCAGTTGCTGGCTCGTGCTGTTGTCCTCCGTGAATAACTTTTGTATTGAATTTCATATTTTTAATTATTTGTAAAAGAAAGTCCTAATATTTTAAAAGGCATTTTTCGTTTGTAATTATTTTTAGAAAGTGATAATCGTTTTCCATATTTAAGATCGTGTAAAATAAACAGCAGAAAAATATGAAAGTTTTTTTTAATATTTTATCTGTTATAATCTCTTCATCGATATCTGTTCCAATATCTCTTTTATATTGAATACTTAAATACTCATAAATGCCATCATTTTTGATGTGAGAATATTTCCAAAAAATTTTTTCCCAAGGAATACTTCTAGTGTAATGTTGTAAATTTTCTTTTTCAAAACCTAATATCAAGCAATTCTGATTCCGTTTGTAATAAAACTCTGTTGGGAGATTATTAAATTCAATATAATCATCAATATCTAAATTTTGAATAAAATTTTCAATTTCTGATGAAGTAAAATGTTTATCAATATCGTATTTTTTATTACCCGAATATTCTCTGATAAAAATATAACTGATAATGTCAGAATGTTTACTCAAAAATCGATCATAAAGTTTATAAGTAAAAAGATGATTTAAAACTATAAAAATAATAGCAGCAGAAACAAAAACTAGAAATTTATTTTTTTCTAAACCTAGAATTAGCATTATAATTATGTTAATAAAAAATGATAAAATAAATATCACAAAACCAATTCGACTTTGCTTTTTATTAACAGAAAAAAATTCTTTCAAGGAAAACATTCCTTACATTTTGATTGCCGACTTTACTGCAAATTCCTCAGCCACTTCAGCTAGCCATTGTGCCACATCATCTTCGCTGGTTGCTCTTTCATACGTGTGACCGATAGAAACCAAGATCTGATGGAAGAATCTTTTCATTTCGTCCACAGGCATATCTTTGGTCCAGAGGTCAATTCTAAGCGCTTCCATTGCTTTGCTGTCCCAAACGGAGATCATCGCAGCTTTGGTTTCTTGTCTTTTAATGCCACCATCTTCGGCTTTCCAAAACATTTTTTCAGGAACGTGATTATCGTCTAGCTCTACGTCTATAACTATTTTTGATTTTTTCATTGATTTTATTCTTATAAAAATTTAAACATTTATAAATTAAGAGATTCTGAAATTTGAAACTCATAATTTACAGATCTATATTATTTCGGTCTATACTCCGATCCGTTGAAAATTTCTGTGGCATTTCTTTTCAAAAATACGGGTAGTTTTTCTTCTGGATGGGCATTTAAATAATGTTTGCAAATTTGCCAGCCTGTCCAGATGGCGATTTGTGGCGAACTTTCACGATCCACTTCTGTGTAGAATTTTGAGAAAGGTCCAGGCGTGATGAATCGTTCGGAAAGATTAGGTTCTGAACTGAAAAGCAAATCGTTTTCCACAAAATAATTCCAAATATTGGCTTCATTCGCCATTGCCCAATCGTATTGTTCCTTAGAATAATTCATTTTCAAATGCTCGGGAACATTCGGTAAAAAAGCATCTTGAAGAATTTGAATCTTACCTTGATAAACCATTTGATCCAAAAATTTCTGCTGATCAACTGGCGCAGGAACCAATCTTGCGGCAAAAAACGTCGAAATCTTCGGAACCAAATTTTCCGGATTCATGGTTTTTTGAAAATACAATTCCAAGCCTTTGTAATTTTTATTTCCTTCGCCCATAAATGCTGTAATATCTACGAAAAGCATATTTTCCTCTTCTCGTATAAAAATGGGATCTGTGATGTTTTGCGGATCTGCCACAGATGAATATAGATAAATATGCGGCGGCTGGAACTTCGGAAAATAATTTTTGATGTGAGAAAAAAGATTCACCAAATCTTTATCAAGTTTCTTTTTATCTATCTTAGAAATCGCTTCTTTATAAATACGAACTTCCATCGTATCTTTTCGGCGGTCGTCATAATCTTCATTGGGAACGGAACCTTGAAACCACGGATATTTTTTTTTAAAATCATCCAAACTGATCGATGAATCGTAGAATTCGCCTGAAAGATCGGTGATATTTATTTTTTTGACAGGATTTTTGATCTCCAAATCCCATCTGTTTTCGTTTTCCTTTTTGCAAGCCGACAAACTGAAAACAATTATGGCGGAAAAAGAGATATATCGGAAAAACTTCATTATTTTTACATTAAGATTTTTCTAAAAGCAAAAATACAATTTAATAGATGAAGCTACCAATAATTACGGAAAGATTAATTTTAAGAAAATTGACATTGGACGATGTTGACAACATCTTCCTTTTGGACAGCAATCCTGACGTGATGAAGTATGTGGGCGTTCCTATTGCATCCAGCAAAGAAGAATCTAAAAAATTGATTGAGAATATTCTGCATCAATACGAAAAAAACGGAACAGGCAGATTGGCCGTCATCGAGAAAGAAACCAACAAATTTATCGGCTGGAGCGGCATCAAGCTTTTGACGGAAGAAGTCAATGGCTTCAATAATGTTTACGAATTGGGCTATAGATTTTTGCCCGAATTCTGGAGAAAAGGCTACGCCACCGAATCTGCTAAAGCATCATTGGATTTAGGTTTTAATCAACTGAATGCTGATAAAATCTATGCTTACGCCGATGTCGATCATCATTCTTCCAATCAAATTCTCACAAAATTGGGTTTTAAAAACAAAGGTGCTTTTCTAGATAACGGCGATAATTGCTATTGGTACGAATTAGAAAAAAATAATAGAAAATAAAATTTCATCAAAATTATTTCCCCAACCCTAAAGGGAGTAATTTTAATGAAATTTTAAAACAATTTTACTCCCTTTAGGGTTGGGGTAAAGAAATTTATTTTACAACAAATAAGAAATTAATAGAAAATAAAAACAATGCAGACAAAAAAAGTAATAGATCATATCGTCAATTGGCTAAAAGATTATGCAACCAAGGCCAACTCCAAAGGTTTTGTATTGGGTGTTTCCGGAGGAATAGATTCTGCTGTCGTTTCGGTTTTGGTGGCGAAAACAGGATTGCCCGTTTTGGTTTTGGAAATGCCGATCCGCCAAAAAGCCGATCAAGTGGACAGAGCTCAAGATCACATTGATTATTTAAAAGCCAATTTCCCAAATGTAGAAGGTTTCCGTGTTGATCTAACGCCAACGTTTGAAAGTTTCGAAAAAACAACAGAAGGCTACAAAGATGACTCGCCGAGCAAAAATCTGGCTGAAGCGAACACGAGATCGCGATTGAGAATGGTGACGCTTTATTATTATGGTCAAATCAATGGTTTTCTTGTGACTGGAACTGGAAATAAAGTGGAGGATTTTGGCGTTGGTTTTTTTACAAAATATGGCGACGGTGGCGTGGATATCTCTCCTATCGCGGATCTTTACAAAACTCAAATCTATGAAATTGCCAAAGAATTAGGCATTCTGGAAAGCATTCAAAAAGCTAAACCTACGGACGGACTTTGGGAAGTGGAAAGAACGGACGAAGATCAAATTGGTGCAACTTATCCAGAATTGGAATGGGCAATGGAACAGCAAAAAGCTGGAAAAACCGAAGCTGATTTCGAGGGACGAGAAAAAGAAGTGATGACCATCTATTTGAGATTCAACAGAGCGACGCAACATAAGATGAATCCAATTCCAGTTTGTGAAATTCCTGAAGAATTGAAAGCGTAAAACTGTTCCAAAGATTCAATTAATGAAAAACAACAATATTTTTAAGAAAATAGGAGGCGAATTTTTATTAGGATTTGTAGAGGTTATTGCAACATCCTTTGAAACGAAAATAGGCTTTGGTCTTTTTCTATTAATTATAGGTTTAGCACTTGTGTTATCGCCAAAGTCTGAGGAAATCAATTCAGTAATAATGAATTTAATCGGATCAATTCTTATTATATTTTCTGTTTTATTATTCAGATCAAGAATCAGGGAAATTAAAAATCAAAAAAAATAATTTATGAAAAATAAAATTCTACTTTCTGCTTTAAGTCTTTTTACATTCACATCGGTTTTTCATTCTCAAGAAACAAAAGCTGAAGAAACTCCTATTTCTACGCCTGTGGAAGTAATTGACAGACTGAATATTCCAGGTCCGCTAACATTTCGGGAAAATGAATATATCCTGACCTGGAGCAAACAAAACTCCGCAACTTGGGCGCAACAACAATACATTTTGCGAGATGATGATTTTAATAATTACAAAGAACTCATCAATCTTTCTTATTTCGACAAAGAAATCGATATGGACACTGCCGTAAAACAAAAAGTGGAATACGTTGAGAAACGAAAAGAGAGAACACAAGATAAATATTCTTTCGTGAGTGTGACGGAAAGTCCCGATGGAAAAGAGATTGTGGTGGATTAT
Organism: Chryseobacterium sp.; assembly: GCA_017989575.1. Classification (GTDB taxonomy): domain Bacteria; phylum Bacteroidota; class Bacteroidia; order Flavobacteriales; family Weeksellaceae; genus Epilithonimonas. The sequence goes on along the minus strand of JAGNPP010000007.1, from coordinate 11,933 downwards.
CTCGTGACAGTTGTCCCCAAAGAAGGCGAACCTTACGCAGAATATAACATTGACCGATTCAAAAATTTTGACGCAGGAGGCAAAAAATCGTTCTTGATTTTCTCCTATTCCAAAAGACTTGCAGGCGATTTGAAATACGCGTCAAAATCTTTATCAAAAGAAAGAAGCAAATTGATGGAAGCCATCATCACAATGGCAATTCCGCCAGTGACCTACAAACCAACTGCGGTTGAAGCGAAGAAAAAATAATTGGTTGATCGTTTTCAGTTGATCGTTGTCGGATTTTATTAATCTAATTTTTTAATCATTTAATCTTTGAATCAAGAATATTATATCAAACGTTGCATAGAATTAGCAGGAAAAGCTCTGGGAAAAACTTATCCAAATCCGTTGGTTGGTTCCGTGATTGTTCATAACGATAGAATCATTGGCGAAGGTTTTCATAAAAAAGCTGGCGAACCTCACGCAGAAATCAACGCAATCAATTCTGTAAAAAACGAAGACAAACATCTGATTCCGGAATCTACGATCTATGTTTCGTTGGAACCTTGCGCACATTTTGGGAAAACGCCTCCGTGCGCTTTGAAAATTGTAGAACTCGGTTTCAAAAAAGTTGTGATTGGCGCGATGGACAGCCACGACAAAGTGAATGGAAAAGGTAAGAAAATCATTACCGATGCAGGAATTGAAGTTGTTTCCTGCGTTTTGGAAAACGAATGCCGAGAACTTAATAAACGATTTTTCACTTACCACGAGAAGAAACGACCGTTCATCATTTTGAAATGGGCGCAATCTTCGGATGGTTTTATGGATCAAGATTTCAAACCGACTCAGATCAGCAATTCACTTTCGAAGCAGTTGGTTCATCAAATGAGAAGTGAGGAACACGCAATTTTGGTTGGGAAAAACACGGCGCTAAACGATAATCCGAGTTTGACTGTTAGAGAAATTGATGGTCGCAATCCAATTCGGATTTTGATTGATTTTAATCTTGATGTTCCTGAGAATTTCAATATTTATAATAATGAAGCGGAAACGATTATCTTTAATTCAATTAAAAACACTGAATATAAACACCTGAAATTCATTAAAATAGAAAAAGAAAACTCACTCAATCAAATCTTAGAAAAGTTGTACGAATTGCAAATTCAGTCTGTGATTATCGAAGGTGGAAGATTTACCTTGCAACAATTCATCGATCAAAATCTTTGGGATGAAGCGGTGATTTTCAAAAACCCAAATCTGAATCTTGAAAATGGAACCAAAGCGCCAACTTTCGATTTCCATCCAGAAAAAACAGAAAAATTGAGAGATTGCGAAGTTTTGTTTTTCAGGAATCCAAGTCTTGATTAATATCAGATTTATTAAAAATCAGCGCTCGGAAAAAAATCCGTAAATTCGCACCTTTAATTTGATTTTCTAAGTCTTGAAACTGCTATTAATTTAGTTTAAAAATGAAAGCAATTCCAGACTCGAAAAACGATGAATTTACTTATGAAAAATCTGAGTCCATCCATTAAAGGTTTGATTATTTCTCTTTTGACAATGGGAATTGCGTTTGCGATTTACTTCGTGTTTCTGTCAAAACCCAACTACTATTTGGTGGATAATCCGACGCCAGAAACTTATTATTTTAAGCTCAACAATGGCGAAGAAAAGATACTTTCTGCAGGACAATTTCTGAAAGTAAACCTAGACAAAGGAAAAAACAGCATCAAAGTTTTTGACCAAAACAAAAGGATGCTTTACGATTCTGCATTCACTGTTAACAAAGTTCGAGGCTTGCTAAACATTACCAATAAAGATTATTACATCAACAACCAATATTACGGTTATGGCTTGAACAGAGATTCTCTGATGGCTGCAAAACCGGGAATTGAAATTGACAAAAAGCAATATCTGGGCGATGTAAAAAAAACCAACAAACTCTACACAGAAGATTTCTACTACAATTTGGACGAAGATTATGACAAAATCGTAAAAAATGTCGCAAAAGTAGAAAGCCGAACCAAAATCTTCAGAAAGCAGGATTTCATCAATTATTACAAAAATTACTACAATTTTAAATGATTTTGAAATTAATTATCAAAAATCATTTATCAATTATCATTCATAAAAAATGGAACACAACAACGTAACACCATACAACTCAGAGTACAGCAAAAAAAGTCAAGTAGAAGATATGTTTGACAATATTGCGCCGAAATATGATCTTTTGAATCACGTTCTCTCAATGAAAATTGATGTGCTTTGGAGAAACAAATTGGTCAAGATGCTTTCTAAAGACAAACCAGAATTGGTGTTGGATGTTGCTACTGGAACCGGAGATTTGGCAATTACTGTACAAAAAGGAACGGGCGCAGATGTTGTAGGTTTGGATCTTTCCCAACAAATGTTGAATGTTGGAATCGAGAAAATCAGAAAGCAAAATCTGGACGGGAAAATCTCTATGCAGAAAGGCGATGCGGAACAACTTCCGTTTGAGGACAATAAATTTGATGGCGTAACCGTTGCATTTGGAGTGCGTAATTTTGAAAATCTGGAAAAAGGATTGTTAGAATTAAGAAGAGTTGTGAAGGAGAACAAAAGTATTTATATCTTAGAATTCTCCAAAGTAGAAGGGTTTTTGGGACCATTTTATATGTTTTATTTTAAGAACATTTTGCCTGCCATCGGGCGTCTGGTTTCCAAAGACAACCGTGCTTACACGTATCTTCCGGATTCTGTAAACGCGTTTCCTTTTGGAGAAAAGATGAAAAATATTCTTCTGAAGACAGGTTTCAAAAAAGTAGAATACACAAAACTTAGTTTAGGAATAGCCACCATTTATAAAGCTACGAAATAGGATGAAGCAAAGACTTATCAAGATTTTATCATTTGCAATACTTCTGAGCAGTAATTTACAGGCTCAGACTTTCAACAATTTGTTCCGAACCAAAGACAGAATGGACAATTTGGAAGACTTTGATTTGAAAAAATTCAGTTACGGATTTTATCTTGCCGCCAACAATTTCGATTACAAAATGGTTTTGAACCCAACTTACGGGATGGATGGCAACCAAAGTCTTGTAGAATCCAAATCCACTTACAGTTTCGGAGCCGGATTGATCGGAAAAATGAGATTGAATGAGTTTCTGGACCTGAGGATAGAACCAGGTTTGCATTTTGTGCAAAGAGATTTGACTTTCAATACTTTTAATCACATCAACGATCTCTTCCCTGGCGGAATTCCTTTGCCAGACGGGACAAATTCAGAAGTCATCACAGAACTAAACGATACTTACACAAAAAAAATCGTAAAATCTACTTATATTGATATACCAATTTTGCTGGAGATCCACGGTGATCGTTGGTACAACTCTCGTCCTTACGCTGCGGCTGGGATTAATTATTTGGTAAATCTACAATCCAACCAAACCTCGGGAGACGACAATTTGCAAAATGTTTTCCGAACGACAACTCACAACTTCGGATGGAGTGCAGAAATTGGAATCCAGCTTTACTTCAGCCGATTTAAACTGACACCAGCCATCCGTGGAACCTTCTTCACAAACAACGAATTGGTTTCTGATAATGCCACCACGCCACCCTATTGGACACCAGCAATTTCGACAATGCAATCCAGAGCCTTTATGCTAGTTCTGAAATTTGAATAAAATATAAATTGAGCTTTTTACGAAGCTCTTTTTTTTTGCTTAAATTTCAAATTAATTCAATCTCAAAGCTTTCATTCTTAATTATTTTGATGACTTACTTCAAGTTAAATCATTAAAAATCAAACAGAAGCAATTTCGATTTCACAAAACAGAAATAAGGTGTTAAATCATCATTAATTTTTCCTATTTTTGTAAAAGTTAGAATTTAATTCTGGTTATGTTAGGCGAATTAGAAAACAACTTTTCTGTTTTAGAAAAAAAGATTCTCAATCTTTATAAGAAGTTTAAGAATCTTTCGGACAAACACGCAGAAACGTCTGAGGAGCTGGAGAAATTGAAGGGAGAATATGTTGCAGAGAAACGCAGAAACCAGATCTTAGTAGAAGAAAACAAAGAATTAAAACTTTATTCAGCAATATCCGGAAACGCAGAACACAACCGCCTGATGAAAAATCACATCAACAGACTGGTAAAAGAAATAGATATGTGCGTTTCTGAATTACAAAACACCGGCTTATAACTATGGATTTCAGAAGAATAACTATAACTATTGCCGGAAGAAACTATCCGCTAAATGTGCCAGCAGCCGAGGAAGAAACCCTGAGGAAAGTTGGTAAGCAGATAGAAAGTATGATTAAGGACTTCGAAGCCAGTTTCGACGTAAGGGACAAACAAGATGCGCTTGCAATGTGCGTTTTGAAACTCGGGACCAATGCAGAAGTTTATTCTTTAAATAATGAGAAAAATATAAAAAATACAAACGAGCGCGTGGTAAAAATCAACGCACTCTTGGATCAATTGGAAAAATAATTTTTTTTTCTGAATTGACAAGCTACCTACAATAGTTCTAACACAAAGAAGTAAACTCAACAATTAAAAATTACCGGACGAAAGTTCACTTGATGGCGTGCTGCCTTGCGCAGATTACAGAGAGTGAAAATCAGTTCAAATCGTGTTTTTATGGAGTTTACTCTATAACTGAACTGTTGTAGGTTTTTTTTATTTAAGATGGAAGATTGGAGATGGAGGCAGGAAGTTAGAATAAGTAAGTTTGAGAGGAAAACATCCATCTTCCCGCTTCAAACTTCCAACAAAAAAAGAGACAATTAAAACTCAATATATATAAATTTTATGGACACACTTACCATTATTATCGGTGTTGTTGCACTTATCATCGGCGCAGTTGCAGGACTTTTCTTCGGAAAGAGTTCTTTGAATACAAAAGCACAGTTCGTGATAGAAGATGCAAAGAAAACAGCCGAAAACATTATAGAAAAAGCCAATGTACAATCAGAAGCTGTAAGAAAAGAAAAACACCTCCAGGCAAAAGAAAAGTTTATGGAGCTGAAATCTCAGCACGATGCAGACATCCAATCGCGCGAGAGAAAAATGCAGGAATCTGAAAAACGTACCAAAGACAAAGAAAATAAACTGAATGACGAGCTTAGCAAAGCTGGAAAATTAGAAAAAGACTTGGAAAGACAAGTTGCAGATTACAACAAAAAACTGGAAGTTGTTCAGAAAAAACAACACGATCTGGAAGTTGCAACAGCTCAAAAAGTAGAAATGCTGGAAAAAATCTCCAACTATTCTGCAGAAGAAGCTAAGAACGAATTGGTGGAATCTTTGAAATCAGAAGCTAAAACGAAAGCATCAGCGCACGTTCAAAGCATTATGGAGGAAGCGCAACTGAATGCGAAAAGTGAAGCCAGAAAAATCGTTATCCAAACCATCCAAAGAATTGGAACAGAGCAAGCAGTGGAGAACTCGGTTTCTGTATTTAATATCGAATCTGATGAGATCAAAGGTAGAATCATTGGACGTGAAGGTAGAAATATCCGTGCGTTGGAAGCTGCAACTGGAGTAGAAATCATCGTTGATGATACGCCGGAAGCAATTCTTCTTTCTTGTTTCGATCCTGTGAGAAGAGAAATTGCAAGACTATCCCTTCACAGATTGGTAACGGACGGAAGAATCCACCCAGCGAGAATCGAGGAGGTGGTTGAAAAAACAAGAAAACAAATCGAGGAAGAAATCATTGAAGTTGGTAAGAGAACCATCATCGATCTTGGAATCCACGGCCTACACCCAGAATTGGTAAAAGTAGTTGGTAGAATGAAGTTCCGTTCTTCTTACGGTCAAAATCTATTGCAACACTCGAGAGAAGTTGCAAACATCGCAGCTACAATGGCCGCAGAATTAGGGTTAAATGTAAAATTAGCGAAACGTGCAGGTTTACTACACGATATCGGGAAAGTTCCAGAGCAAGAATCCGAATTGCCACACGCACTTCTTGGAATGCAATGGGCTGAGAAATATGGCGAAAATGCAGAAGTGATCAACGCAATCGGTGCTCACCACGACGAGATCGAAATGACTTCTCTCCTATCACCAATCATCCAAGTTGCTGATGCAATCTCCGGTGCAAGACCAGGTGCAAGAAGACAAGTTTTGGAATCTTACATCCAAAGATTGAAAGATCTTGAAGCAGCAGCTTTAAGTTTTGACGGCGTTTCCAGCGCTTATGCAATCCAAGCGGGAAGAGAACTTAGAGTAATGGTAGAAAGTGGAAAAGTGAACGACGAAAATGCGCACCAACTATCTTACGACATCTCTGAGAAGATTCAAAACGAATTGACTTACCCAGGACAAGTAAGAGTTACAGTAATTAGAGAAACAAGATCTGTGAATATCGCGAGGTAATTTTCAGTTTGATATAATAATGAAAGGCTTCCAGATTTGGGAAGCCTTTTCTATTTTTGATTATTTAATTTTAACCAAATTTTTACTCCACTCCCACAGAATCATCTCCTCTTCCATCTGCAACCGCGTGAACGGTTTTATTATCATCAATCAAAATCATTTCTGTTCTTCCGATCTGACTACGTTTGTCAATCTTGTAACCCATTTTTTCGAGGTCTTTGATTGTGGAGATTGGAAAATTCTTTTCTACAACAACCGTTTCTGGCAACCATTGGTGGTGGAATTTCGGAGCATTGACAGAGAAATTAGTGTTTTGCTTAAAATCAATCGCGCCAACAATCGCTTGGAAAACAGACGTCGGAATCGTAGTTCCACCAGGCGTTCCGACCACGATTTTCACTTTGTTATCTTTCAAAACCAAAGTCGGCGTCATAGAAGAAAGCATTCTTTTTCCGGGCTCAATTTTGTTCGCTTCTCCACCAACTGCGCCAAACATATTGGGAACGCCAGGTTTGATGGAAAAATCGTCCATCTCATTATTTAAGAAAAATCCAGCGCCAGAAACCACAGTTTTGCTTCCGTAGAGTCCGTTCAAAGTCGTGGTTACAGAAACCGCATTTCCGAACTTATCAAAGATAGAAACCTGCGTTGTCTCCGTACTTTCCTTTTGATTTGGATTGATGATATTCCCAACGTCTTTGCTTGGTGTCGCCAATTTTGGATTGTAAGATTTCCAACGATTTTTCAAATATTCATCGGAGATCAGCATTGCTGTTTTGTCTTGGATAAAATCCGGATCGCCCATATATTCGGCTCTGTCAGCGTAAGCTCTACGTTCGGCTTCAACCATAATCTGAACCGCTTCTGTGGAATTCTGTTGATACTTTGACAAATCTTCATAAGCAGACATTTTCAGCATTTGAGCGAGCAAAACACCACCACTAGAAGGGAACGGCATCGAGACAATCTGATGACCTTTGTAATCGAAAACAAGCGGTTTTCTTTCTTTTGTTTTATAATTTTTAAGATCTTGAGATTGTACAATTCCGTTTCCAAGTTTCATTTCGGCAAGAATCAAATTTGCAGTTTTCCCTTGATAAAACTCTTTCTCACCACCTTTCTGAATCCGTTTTAAAGTCTCCGCCAATTCTTTTTGAATCAACAAATCTCCAATTTTCCAATCCTGATCTTTCACAAAAACAGTTTTGTTTTTGTTATTTTTGAGAAAATCAGCTTTGTGGGAATTGAGAAGTCCGGCTTCTTGCTCTGTAATCGCAAAACCTTTGTCCGCCAAATCAATCGCTGGTTCTATTAATTTAGCAAAAGGCAATTTTGCATATTTCATAGTTTCGAACATCCCCGAAATACTTCCTGGAACGCCGACCGCCAATCTTCCGTTTTGGGAAAGATCTACGTTTGCATTGCCATCTTTATCCCAATACATATCAAAAGACGCTTTGGAAGGCGCTGTTTCACGATAATCCAATGCGATTTTTTTTCCTTCTGCAGTCGTCGCGACCAGAAATCCTCCGCCTCCGATATTTCCGGCTTGAGGATAAACCACCGCCAAAGCCAACTGCGTCGCAATCACTGCATCAAAAGCATTTCCACCTTGTCTAAGGACTTTTGCTCCGGCTTCACTCGCCAAAGGATGTGCAGAAACCACAACGCCTTTGTTTTTCACTTTGACTTCTTTGATGATGTTGATGTCCGTGTATTGTGCAGAAACGGTAATCGATAAAAGGAAACTGGCGAATAGTATTTTTTTCATTTTTTTAAAATTTAAATAATTTGCTTAACCTTCAACGTTTTGAAAACCTTGAAGGTTTAAATGTTTTCAAAAGTTTTTATAATTACTCAATAATAATTGGCAAATAATCCAATAATCCTGAGAGATTATCTATTGCAAATTTGGTTTTTTTGAGTTGATTTTTATTTGGATTGATGGAATAATTGATGGCATTCTTCAGGTTCGCTTGATCCAAAATCGTTCTGTCAAAAACAGCATTTGTCATATTTGAATCGTCGAAAAAGGAATTTGAAAGATTCGCTTCTGTAAAATCAACTTCCTGAAGACTGCAATTCTTAAAAACCGTTTTCCGAATATCCAATTGATAAAACGAAGAATGATTGAGCAAACAATCTTCAAACTTAAAAGAAATATTAAATGAATGCGCGTCGTCAAAACTGAGCCCGATCATTTTACAATTCTTAAAAACCACATCCCTAAAAGCCGTTTGATTAATCTTAGCATTGCTGAAATCACAATCTTTGAAGTCACAATCCGAGAATTTGAAATTTGATAAATCTTGATTTGCGAAATTACATTCGGTGAAAATACAGTTTTCGTAATCTGCTTTTTCAAGTTTTTCTGTACTGATTTTTGTGAATTTTTGGTCGGAGAAATAGTTCATTGGTATTGAAATAGAAATTAATGTTTTTCTTGATTTTGGTTTTGAAACAAACTGTAAAAAGTCCTATTTTAGACCTTTCGAAAAAACAGATAAATTTACTGAATAGTTTGATGAAGCCGAAATTCTTAAATGGAAAATTCTAAAAAAGTTTTGATCGTCACATATTATTGGCCACCAGCCGGCGGACCCGGCGTGCAACGTTGGTTGAAGTTTGCAAAATACCTTCCCGAGTTTGGCTGGGAACCGATCATCTACACACCAGAAAATCCGAGTTATCCTTTGGTAGACGAAACTTTGATAAAAGAAGTTCCGCAAGATTTGAAAATTGTAAAAACCAATATTTGGGAGCCTTATCAGATTGCAGAAAAGTTTAGTAAGAGCAATAAGAAGTTTAAAGGTGGACAGTTTGATGTTGGGAAGAATCAGTCTTTTGTTTCGAAGCTTTCAATTTTCATCCGAGGGAATTTTTTCATTCCAGATGCAAGGAAGTTTTGGGTAAAACCGTCGATTAAATTTCTGAAGGAATATCTCACGGAAAATCATATTGATACAATTGTCACGACTGGTCCGCCACACAGTTTGCATCTGATTGGACTTGAATTAAAAAAAGAATTGCCCAATTTGAAATGGATTGCCGACTTCCGTGATCCGTGGACAGAAATTTCTTATTACAAACATCTCAAACTCACCTCAAGTTCTGACAAAAAACACAGACAACTTGAAAAATCTGTTTTCGAAAATGCTGATTTGACTTTGGCGACAAGTTACACGGATGCTGAAAATTTCAGGAAAAATGGAGCGAATGCGTTTTGTGTGACGAATGGGTTTGATGTGTCGGAGAGTTTGAGTGTTGGAGAGTTGGAAAGTTTGAATGAAACTCCTAAACCCTCAAACTATAAAACCCTCAAACCTAAATTCACTCTGAGTTATGTGGGCGTTTTGGAGCAATTGAGAAATCCGGAAAATCTTTGGAAATCGTTGAAGGATCTTTGTGAAACAAATCCGGATTTTGCTAATGATTTTGAATTGAAATTTGTTGGACGAATTGATGATAAAATTTTGAACGACATTGAGAATTCTGTTTTAAAAAATAACATCAAGAATCTTGGTTATTTGTCACACGACGAATCTGTGAAAGAAATGGAAAAGTCCGATCTCCTTTTGATCACCAATTTTCCCAATGAAAGTTCGAAAGGCATCATTCCGGGAAAGCTGTTTGAATATCTGGCGACGGGGAAACCAATTCTTTCTTTCGGCCCGAAAGATGCGGATGTGGAAAAGATTCTTAATAAAACCAAAGCGGGAAAACATTTTGATTATTCAGAAAATGAAGAAATATCGGATTTTATTCTGTCGCTTTATAAGGATTGGAAATCTGGAAAATCGATTCAGAATTCTGCGAATATTAATGAATTTAGTCGGAAAGAATTGACTCAGAAATTGGCTGAGCTTCTAACGGATTTGAAACGATAATTGGATAGGTAAAGGTTGTACTTTGCGAAGCGCGTGAGGGATGGTAGTGGAAATCCTTTTTATTTTTTTTGTTGAAAACTATATTTGGAAAACCAAAGTTCTGAAAAAATAAAAAGATTGTAACGGACAGCCCGACCCGAGCATTGGCCTTAGCGCTGGAGAGGGGCACGCCCAAAAAAATATGCAAATGTTGGATTGTTGGCACAAAATTTTCTACTCTCTTTACAAATCAGTTTATTAACTAAAAAAAATTACAAAAATGGGAAATAAAACAAATGGCCTATTGGCATTGTTAGGAGTTGGCGCTTTGGCGTGGTGGAAATACAAAAAATCTTCTCCGGAAGATCAACAAAAGGTGAAAGATACCTTCAACACCGCAAAGGAAAATCTGACGAAATTCGGAAATGACCTGAAGGACAAAGCAAATCAAACAGCTGACCAGCTGAAAGATAAAGCGACTGAAACAGCTGACCAATTCAAAAACAAAGCTGAAGAAGTAAAAACAGACGTTCAAAACGCTACCCACTAAAAATTATTTTGTGGCCGATTGCCACAATTTTTTAAGTAAAATATTAAGGCTTGGATTTTATAATCTGAGCCTTTCTTGAAACTAAATTCCAGTTTTCAACCCGAAAATCTAACCGATGCAACATTTCGCACAACTCATCAACGCCCTCGAAAGCACCAATAAAACGAATGCTAAAATCGATGCCATCGTCGATTATCTAGAACGTGCGCCGGATGATGATAAATTGTGGTTCATCGCCCTGTTTACGGGGAAAAGACCCAAGCGAAATGTGAACACCAATTATATGAAAGAATGGGCGCTGGAGATTATTCAACTGCCTTTCTGGCTGTTTCAGGAAAGTTATTCTTCGGTTGGGGATTTGGGCGAGACGATTTCGTTAATTCTTCCGCCACCAACAGAAAAAATCGAAAAAACTTTGTCTGAATGGATGACGGAAATCATCGGACTAAAAACGAAAACCGAAGCTGAGAAAAAAGAATTTGTTCTTAATTCGTGGAACGGTTTGGATTACACGGAACGGTTGATTTTCAATAAATTACTGGGCGGAAGTTTCAGAATTGGGGTTTCCTCAAAAACTTTGATAAATTCTCTGACCAAATTTTCCGGACAGGAAGCCAGCACGCTGATGCACAGTTTGATGGGAAAATGGCAACCTGATGAAGTTTCGTTTCAGGAACTTATTTCGGCAGAAAATATCAATCCGGATAACTCAAAACCCTACCCTTTTTGTTTGGCTTATCCGTTGGAAAAAGATTTGGAAGATTTGGGTAAACCTGATGAATGGCTTATCGAATACAAGTGGGACGGAATTCGCGGACAGATTATCAGAAGAAACGATGAAGTTTTTATCTGGTCGCGTGGTGAAGAATTGGTGACAGAACAGTTTCCTGAAATTGCAGAAGTGGTTCAGAATATGAAAGGAAATTTCGTTATTGATGGAGAAATACTTGCGGTAAAGGAAGGTAACGTTTTAAATTTTAATGAATTACAGAAACGTTTGAACCGTAAAACTTTAACTAAAAAAATGCTCGCTGAAATTCCGATTGAGGTTTTTGCGTATGACATTTTGGAACTCGAGGGAACAGATTTACGGGAAAAACCTATCTCTGCCAGAAGAGCAATGTTGCAGGAATTATTGTTAAATGAAGCTCCCGAAAG
>JAGNPP010000129.1 GCA_017989575.1 Chryseobacterium sp. | reverse complement strand
GACTTCCGTATCCGTATTGCTCTGGAAAGGATAATCCGAAATTTCAGTTTTCAAATCTCGATAACCGTAGATTTCTCCGTTGAAAACGATGCATTCATTTCTACTGTTGGAGTACATCGGCTGATGCCCGTCTTTGGAAAGATCCACAATTGCCAATCTTCTGAAGCCGAGAAAACAGTTCTGAAAATACTCGTGACCCTGATCATCCGGACCTCGGTGGATGATGGAATCTGTCATATTTTTAAGAATTTGTTTGTAAGAATATTTTTCAAGAATATTTTTCGTGATGATGCCTGCGATTCCGCACATATTGTGTTTTTAAGCTGCAAATCTAAGATTAATTTGTTAATTTTGGAGATATTCTTAATTTGATGAAAAAATTCTCCGTTCTCATTGCCCATTACAACAATTACGACTACTTTCAAGATTGCTACAAAAGCCTTCTGGCGCAGACTTTCCAAAACTTTGAAGTAATCATTGTGGACGATTGTTCTTCGGACGATTCTTTTGAAAAAATAACAGAATTGACACAAGCTGATTCACGATTCAAACTATATCGAAATGATAAAAATAGTGGAGTCGGTTTTACCAAAAGAAAGTGCATCGAGATGGCGAACGGAGAAATCTGCGGTTTTGTAGATCCAGATGATGCTTTGCAAGAAAACGCGATTGAAGTCAGTTTGAAAAACCATTCGGAAAATAACGTCGTTACCTACTCTAGTTTTACACTTTGCGACAACAATTTGAAACCTCAGCGCACATTTGCACACTCCAGAGCGGTGAAAAACGGGGACAAAAAATTCTTCAACATTTTTTTGGAGGTCAATCATTTTTTTACATTTAAAAAATCGGCTTATGAAAAAACGGCCGGCATCAATCCGGAATTAACGTCGGCTGTAGATCAGGATTTATATTTGAAATTGTACGAAATGGGGAATTTTACTTTTATCAAACAGCCTTTGTATTTGTACAGATTGCATGCAAACGGTGTTTCTCAGGATTTATCAAAAAAAATAAAACTAACTGAGAATTGGCAAAAAGTGATTGTAAACACCGCCAAGAGAAGAAATATCAAACAACTTTATGGAAAAAATATCGCCGAAATAGACAATCTTCCAGCTTTTCTGAAAAATAAACAGAATGATCTTTTCGCTAAAATCTTGAGAAAATTTTCCTAAAACTTAAACAAAACTAAAAGCACAAAATCCATTTGATGTCCACCCAAGAAAAACAATTTTTTCCTGCACTTACAGGTTATCGCGCTATTGCCGCTTGGCTGATTTTCGTCTTTCACTTTATGCCCTTTCGGAATCCAAACGTTCCTGACTTTGCAAAAAAAGTAGTTTCTAATTTTCATATTGGGGTTGAAATGTTTTTTGTACTCAGCGGATTTTTGATTACTTACAGATATTTTAATGATCGCCCGCTGAATTTCAAAAAATATATGGTCAATCGCATTGCACGTATTTACCCAATGTATTTTCTCCTGACTGCAGGCGTTTTTCTCGTTTGGTTTTTTCAGAATAACTATTGGGATTCGGAAAAAACCACCGAAGCAATTTTATCTTTTACGATGACAAAAGCTTTGTTTTCCAAATATTATTTCGCGGGAATCCCGCAAGGCTGGACACTTACGCTAGAGGAAATGTTCTACATCACAGCACCGCTCTACTTCATATTAATTCGAAAAAGCAAATGGTTTCTCGCACTTCTTCCAATTTTGATATTCGTTTCAGGACTTTTTTTGAAAGAAGCTACCAGCGTTCCTCAAAACACGTGGGGATTTCTACAATATGATTTTTTCTTTAATATTTTTGAGTTTTTCGCAGGCATTGCATTGGCAATTCTGATGCTCAAAAAGAAATTGACCTTTTCAAAAAATTGGGTGACTTGGTTTGGACTGTTCATCATTATCTCATTTGTTTGCAGCAAATCTTATTTGAATTTTGAGTCACAATACGCGCTCGTTCTTGAGCTTATTTTTCTATCCGTTTTTGGGATTGTGCCTTTGCTTTGGGGATTAATTCACGAAAAAACCATTCTACAAAAACTATTAGCAAGTCCCATTTTTGTGTTGTTGGGGAAAAGTTCTTATGTGTTTTATTTGATTCACAAGGGCTTTATCCCTGTTTTTATGAATGATTACATTACAGAAAACAAACTGATAATTTTCATTTTGCTGAACATCGTTTCTATCCTGATGTTCACGTATTTGGAAGAACCTCTGAATCATTTGATTAGAAGAAAATTCAATTCCAAAAAAGCCTTAGAATCTAATTAATAAATCTTTAGTTTTAAATAATGACAGATATTTTCATCAAATCTTTCAACCGAGCTTTTTACTTGGACCGATGCATTTCTTCCATTTACCAAAATGTTTCTGGTGATTTCAGAATCAAGGTTTTGGATGACGGAACACCTAAGAAATATCTGGACAAAATCCGCAAAAAATATCCCGAAACTGAAATCCATCTTTCCCCAAGTTACGATCAAAAAGGAAAAGCGATTGAAGAAAATTTGCAATCTGGAAAACCTGTCAACGGCTTTGAAATTCCAACAACATTTTGGTTTGATAACATTAAAAAAGGCTCGGAATATGTGATTGTAACAGAAGATGACGTTTGGTTTACAAGTCCGATTGACATTGATGATTTAAAAAATCAAGCAAAAAAATTTGACATTCATCTTCTGAAATTAGGTTGGCTCGGAAACGAAAATGAGAGGAAAGATTTGAATTTAAAATTAATCTCAGAAGATTTGGAATCTGCACAACCGAAGGATTTATTGTTAATGAACAAAACGTTGATGAATGCCTTTTTTCATAACCATTATAAATTTTTCACGATCCTTTACAAATTAAAAATCGTGGACAATCTCACGACTTTGAAATATTGGTCGCTAAACTCTATCCTGATGGGCTTTTACAAAAAAGAGTATTGGCTGGAAATCTGGAAGGAGATGGACGGAAAAGTGGATGAGAAAAAACAACTCATCAACGCTTCGGTTTTCTATAAAAAACACAAGCAAAACGCCAGCTTTGTTTCAAGATTGAAAACAGAAGCGATGAAAACAACTTTCCAATCGTCGGCAACCAATTCTTATCACGAGTACGGTTTTGATTTTGATGTCAATCTTTTCAATCATATCATCAATGAAGCTTGGCTACAAGGGGAATTTGACCCGATGGAAAACTTTCCAAAAGACTTTTCTTTGGCTTATTTTAAAACTTTTGTTTCAGATCAAATCAATATTCCGGAATTTGAAAAATGGGTTGATAAATTCCAATTACAATATGAGCAAATGGGCTGTAATGTAAGTTAAACTATTTTTTTATTTCAATGAAAGGCATCAATTAAACGATTTTAATTGATGCCTTT
This sequence comes from Chryseobacterium sp., assembly GCA_017989575.1. Taxonomy (GTDB): domain Bacteria; phylum Bacteroidota; class Bacteroidia; order Flavobacteriales; family Weeksellaceae; genus Epilithonimonas. The sequence goes on along the minus strand of JAGNPP010000129.1, from coordinate 3,721 downwards.
GTGTTTTTACCAAAATTGTGCTTCATTCGTAAAAATTAAATTAATGTTTTAAATAATCTCAAACAATAATTCACTATTAGATACAAAATATATTAATTTTTCTGATTATTAAACTATATTTACAAAAACATAATTGATTTAAATAAAGCATAAAAATTTCTCTCTTGAATAGAAAGTATTATGACCGACATCTTTATCAAATCATTCAACCGTCCTTTTTACCTGGACAGATGTATTGCATCCCTTCACCAGTACATTTCGGGTGATTTCAAAATCATTGTTCTAGATGACGGAACTCCTGAAAAATATCTGGACAAAATCCGCAAAAAATATCCCGACACTGAAATCCGACTTTCTGAAAATTATGAAAAAAAGATAAAAGCAATTGATGACAATCTAACTTCCAAGAAAGAAATCAACGGTCACAAAATACCCACAAAATTTTGGTACGACAACGTTGAAAAAGCTTCAGAATATGTGATTGTAACGGAAGATGATGTTTGGGTCACAGAACCTATCAACGTGGACAAATTACAAAGTCAAGCACAAAAACTGAAAGTGAATCTCATAAAACTCGGCTGGCTGGGAAATCAAAAAGAGGCAGAAAATCTTAATATCAATCCAATTTCCGAAAATATAAATTCGGCTTTGCCAAAAAACCTGATGCTTTTCCCAAAACCTCTTATGAAAGCTTTTTTCTACAATCAATTCAAGTTTTTCTCGATTCTCTACAAACTTGGAAGAGGGGACCATTCGACACAACGAAAATATTGGGCGCTCAACTCTATTCTGATGGGCTTTTTCCGAAAAAATTACTGGTTGGAAATCTGGAAAAACATGGATGGAAAAGTGGATGAGAAAAGACAATTGATGAATGCTTCTCTGTTTTATAAAAAAACAAGAGTAACCACAACTTCGTCTCCAGACTGAAAATGGAAGCAATGAAAACAACTTTCCAATCGTCAGCCACCAATTCTTATCATGAATACGGTTTTGATTTTGATGTCAATCAGTTCAATCACATCGTCAATGAAGCTTGGCTGAGAGGGAAATTTGATCCGATGGAAAATTTTCCGAAAGATTTCTCAACAAACTATTTCAAAAGTTTTGTTTGTGATAAAATCAATTTTACGGAATTTGAAAAATGGGCTGGGAAATTTAAACTGCAATACCAACAGATGTGTTGCAACATAGAATAAAAAAACTCCAGAAAATTCTGGAGATTTTTGTTTTAATCTTTTATAATAACGCCAGCATACTTGCCATCGAATTCTATAATATATGGTTGGCGGTTATTCTTTTCACAATAATCTTTGAATGCCGCATTGTCGCCAATATCATCACTCATAAAAACGCCTCCTTTTTTCAGTTTGCTCCAAAGCAGATTGTACGCCCAAAGTCTTCCGTCGTAGGTCTTATCACTATCGTAATGCACCACATCGAAAGAGTCTGACTTTGCAAAAATCTTCGGTAGAGACTCCTTGTCCGCAAAACGGAAAAGATCCCAATTGTTTCTGTACTTCTCCGGAATAACACAACCTACAAAATCTGAACTTTGATTTTGAAGAATGTACGGCATATCCGAACTGTAAAGCGTTCCATTTCTGGAAACCAGAGACGCCAAAGCCGCAAAAGAAGACCAGCCATATGCCACGCCTGTTTCTATGGATTTTTTAGCATTTGCAAATTCATTGATATAATAAATCACACTTAGAGAGCCCGCACCGCCCATTTTCACTGGTGCTTTTGCCTGAGCCTGTAAAGCGGAAGCAAACTCGTCTGGAAACAATTTTTCGAAAGGAACGAAAGTAGTTTTCAGTATGTTTTCTATGAAATCTTTTTCGGAAATCGCCAGAGATGCGCACCATTTTTCAGCATCTTCTTTTCCTCGCAAACCGGATGAACGGTTGAAGATGTTTTTCCAGATTTTACGTCGCAATTCAGGATAGAGATCTGGACGTTTGAGATAGGCAAAAAATGTAGAGCCGATTTCAGAAATTTTGTTCATAGTTTATGTTTTGAATCGCAAAAATACAAAAGAATTGTACAAACAATCATATATTTGCCACATTAAGAATTATTTTATTAAGGAACACAAATGAATTCAAAAATAAAAATACTATTTATGCACCGATCTATGGAGTTTGGAGGTGTGGAAAAAGTAGTAATTAATCAATTAAAAAATCTTGATAAAAACATTTTCGATGTTACCTTGTTGCTAAAAATGTATCAGGGCGGGATGAGAGACCAAATTCCACAAGACATTGACACAATCTATCTTACAAAGGGCAAAGAAGATTTTTCCAAATTCAAATTATTCTTTTTCATTCAACTTATTTTGAGGAATATCAAACTAAGATTTCTAGCAAAGTTTCCTTTTTTTGTTCATCAATTCTTTCTTAAAAAAAAAATTGACATCATTGTTTCTCCAACTTATACCAGTTTTGATGATGTTCTAAATAGCTATGACAAAAATGCTAAAAAGATTGCTTGGTTTCATACAGACATCAGAGACGGAAAAGATCATAGCAACAACTTAAGAATTCTGGATAAACTCAAAAAATTTGACTGGGTTGTGTTTGGCTCCCGACAAACACAGCAGGTGATTGTGGATCAATATAACATCACTTTTCCGAGTAGCCAAGTTATCTATAATCCCATTGATATCGAAGGGACAAGGAATAAATCCAACGAATTTCCCATTGATTACGAGCAAAGACCTGTTTTCCTTTCCATCGGCAGACTAAACAAAAGAAAAGGTTATCACACACTGATGCAGGCTCATAAATCTCTTTTAAATGAAGGCATTACGCATTCGGTCGTTATCATTGGAGATGGGGAAGAGAATCTGCCACTTAAAAATCTTGCAAGAGAACTTGGTGTAGAAAACTCTTTTCTTTTCTATGGCGCAAAAGCGAATCCGTATCCATACATCAAAGCTTGTGATTATTACATACTATCCTCTGATTCCGAATCTTACCCATTGACAATTGGAGAAGTTTTGATTATTGGAAAACCAATCATCAGCACCAATGTTGGTGGTATTTCCGAAATGATGACTCATAATGAGAATGGCTTATTGATAGAATATTCGGCAGAAGCAATGGCAGAAGCAATGAAAAAATTTATCTACGATCGGGAGTTCGTGGAGCAGATTCAACACAACAATAAAACTGTAGATGTAAAATTTGACAATTCGATCATCACAAATCAGATCGAAAAATTGTTCACAAGCTTTGCAAAAAATCGATCATAATTATTCTACAACTTGGAAAACTTATTTACTTCTATGGAAAGCCCTTTGATTACAATCTTCTCCCCCACTTACAATGCAGAAAGTTTTCTACCTTATGTTTTTGAAACTTTAGAAAGGCAGGCATATAAAAACTTCGAATGGCTGGTTGTAGATGACTGTTCTACTGATAATACGATTCGCGTTCTGAAGGCGTTGCAAAGCAAAGCCTCTTTTCCAATCAGAATTATCCAGAATGAAACCAATCAAATGGTTACAAAAAATATTGAACTTGGAATTCATAATGCTAAAGGAAAATTTCTTTACCTTACTGGTCACGACGACGGTCTAAAAGACGATTGCCTATCAACTTTTGTGGATGACTGGAACAAGCTAGATGCTAAAACTCAAGATAACATTTGCGGACTTGTCTACCATTGTGAAGACCAGAACGGGAATTTTATCGGTACAAAATATCCTTTCGATTAT
>JAGNPP010000128.1 GCA_017989575.1 Chryseobacterium sp. | reverse complement strand
GTAATCAATTTTGCTGCACCAACGTTGCTTGACTTCGCCAAAACGTCGCTCACATCATAAGTTCCGCCACCGTGACCGTCTGTGATTCTTTGCCCTGCGTAAGTCCAGATTCCGTTTCCGATGTTAACTTTTGTATTTTCATCAATGAAACCATCGTCCATCGCTGCCAAAAGTGAAACGGTTTTGAAGGTAGAACCCGGTTCCTGAGCATCTTTAACCGTATAATTGTAAGCATCAACATATACGCCTGGCTCGGTTCTTCTGAGATTGACCATCGCTTTGATTTTCCCAGTTTCAACTTCCATTACCACAACACTTCCGTGGTTTGCATCGAATTTGATGAGTTGATTTTCCAAGGCAGAATGTGCAATATCCTGAATCCTCAAATCCAAAGTCGTATAAACATCTTGCCCATCCACAGGCTCTTGAACTTTCCAGTAATCGATTGGTTTCCACTGAGAAGACGTGATTTTTTGTTCCAACCGTTTTCCATCAATACCCGTCAGAAATTTACTGAAAGCGCCTTCCAAACCAGATTTTGATTCACCATTATCAGCACCGATTGTTCCAGCACCGATTTGAGTGGTTGCCAATTCTCTTCGAAAATTTCTTTCTACGATGAAACCGCCTTTATTCTTTCCTTTCTTGAAAATCGGAAATGCACGAATTCTATCGTACTCATCGAAGTCAAGACCTTTTGCAAGAAGATAATACTGGTTATTCTTTTGGTTTTGTGCGTCGAGTTTTGCCCGGAAATAACTTCTCGGCTTATCGAACATTTTGCTGAGAGAATCTGTCAAAGCGCCAATATTATTGGAATAAATTGTATCTCTCATCGATTTGAAATCCAGATAGACATCGTAGCGCATCACCGTTGTCGCCAAGATAGAACCGTCCGAAGCGAATAAGTTTCCACGAGCAGCCTTTAGAGTTGCTTCGCGGTAGTTTTTGCTGATGTAATTATTTTCAAATTCCTCAACATTGGTATTTTGAAGAATGAGAATCCTCGTTAAAAAAATAACGAACAAAACAAAAGCTCCCAATACAAAAAGGTAGCCCCACTTCAACGCATTGGAACGCTTTTTTTCGTAATTGTTATTTGGTTGCTTTATCATCTGTGCTATCAATTTTTATCAATAATTTCATCGGGTGGCTTTCCAAACTCACCAGTGAATCCTGAACCATTTCTTTTCCCAGTTCGGATTCCATTCTAATTTTTATCAGTCTGCTTTGTGCGTAGGCATTCCGCGACTTGTATTCTTCTGTTTCTTCTTTTAATTTATTGACGTGCTCAATTTTTGTGTTGACCAAATGGTTGCTGTAGATCATCACCATCAACAATCCGAAAATGAACACGAAATATTTGTAATGCGCTTTTACCTCATCACGGTTAAGAAAATTCCCTTTTATGATGTCCATAAAAGTGAGTCTCTTCTGTTTGTTTTGAGTTAATTTTGCCATTTTTTGGTTGTTTGTTGTCGGTTGACAGTTGATAGATTTAGAATTTCTCCAACAACCATCAACTAAAAACCATCAACTATAATTTTGTTCCTATTCTCATTTTTGCGCTTCTGGCGCGTGAGTTTTCTTCTATTTCTTTATCGTCTGGGATGATTGCTTTTGTCTTTAACAATTCAAAAGTTTTCTTGTAATTCCCATAAATATCTCTTGGAGGTTCACCTTCGAACATTCCGTTTTTTAGGAAACGCTTTACCAATCTGTCCTCTAAAGAATGGTAAGAAATCATTACCAATCTACCTTCTGGCTTCAAAACTTTGTAAGACTGAACCAATAATTCCTTCAAAACTTCCAATTCCTGATTTACCTCAATTCTAATCGCTTGAAAAATCTGAGCAAAGAATTTATTTTGTTTGAAAGCTGGGATGTAACTGAAAAGTGATTTCAATTCATCCGTCGTATTGATTTTTTTGGTTTTTCTGTGATGAACGATTTCTCTGGCCAACTTTCTGGATTCTCTCAGCTCGCCATAATTGTATAGCACATTCGCCAAATCTTCCTCTTCATATTCATTGATGATTTTCTTGGCATCAAGGCCTTGCATTACGTTCATTCTCATATCCAAAGGCGCATTGCTTCTGATAGAAAATCCACGTTCAGCTTCATCAAACTGATGGGAAGAAACACCCAAATCTGCCAAAATCCCATCAACGCCAGTCACGCCATAAGCTAACAACGAGTTCTCCAAAAACCTGAAATTCTGATTAATCAAAGTGAATCTTGGGTCATCAATTGTATTCTTCAAAGCATCCAAATCTTGGTCAAAAGCGTACAATTTCCCTTTGTCCGAAAGTCGGCTGAGAATCTCACGGGAATGTCCGCCACCACCGAAAGTGCAGTCCACGTAGATGCCGTCCGGATTGGTTACCAGACCATCTACACTTTGTTTCAGCAAGACTGGATTATGATACATATTTTAGGTTTTAGGTGATAGTTGTCAGTTGACAGCTCTTTCTCTTGGTTCTTTATTCTTGGTTCTTAGAATCTTCAGATTCCAAATTTCCCATTACGTCTTCTGCGAGGTTGGCGAAATCAATTTCACTTACTACGATGACCTGTTCGTAAGATTCTTTGTCCCAAATCTCGAAGAGTTCGCCGGCACTTGTGATGACTATTTCTTTGTTGAGGTTAGCAAACTGCGTCAAATCTTTGCTGATTTGCAGACGACCGACGTTGTCCATTTCCACGGTTTTCACACCAGCGGTAAACATTCTGATGAAATCCGCATTTTTCTTGACAAATCGATTGAGTGCATTTATCTTTGCCATCAATCTGTCCCAAGGTTCCATCGGGTAAACTTCCAGACATTTTTGAAACACCGAACGCTTGACGATAAATGGCTCATCTGCAAAGTGTTCCATCTGCTTCGTAAGCGAAGCAGGCAGTTTGATGCGCCCTTTGTCATCAATTTTACACTCGTATGTTCCAATGAAGTTTTTCATTTGGAGCAAATTTATATAAATTTCTACCACATTTTACCACTTTTACCCACAATTGTACTTAATGTTTATAACTTTTTGCTTTCAGGGCATTCTTGGCTAATGGTTTGATTTAAAATTGATTAAATAGAAATATTAAGAAATCCTTTATCATAAAGGCTTTTCTTTGAGTGGTTTAAAAAATTGGTGTTAAAATTGACCATTATTTAAAATCATTCTAAACCCAAAATCAAATCCTTATATTTGTTATATGAACTACTTGGATGCACTTAACTGGCGATATTCTGTAAAAAAATTTGACGGAAAGAAGATTCCGTCGGACAAACTGAATTCAATTTTGGAAGCTGGCCGATTGTCAGTCAGCTCGTTAGGACTTCAACCTTATCATCTTTTGGTGGTTGAGAAAGATGAGACGATTCAGAAATTGATTCCTGCGTTTTATAATCCATCTCAGATTTCGACTTGCTCCCATTTGATTGCTTTGGTTTCGAAGACTAATATTAATAAGGAATATGTCGATAATTATTTCAGTCATATTATTAATGAACGAGGCGTGACGTTGGAACAATTGGTGGCTTTCAGAAATAATATCAATGCTCAGTTGGAAAATCAGACTTCTCAGGAAATGGAAAGTTGGTCGGAGAAACAGAGTTATATTGTTCTTGGTTCTTTGATAATGGCTTCTGCACAGGAAAATATCGACACTTGTCCGATGGAAGGTTTCAAATCTGACATCTTGGAAGACGTTTTGAAAATCGATAAAGAAAGTGAGAAAATCGCTGTCGTTTTGACTTTAGGTTACAGAGCTGAGGATGATAATTTCCAAAACTTCAAAAAAGTGAGAAAACCTGCGGATAAGTTCATCAAATTCTTATAACTTTATTCCTTTGAATTTCCTCAGATATTTTTGAGGGCAGTAATTATTATTTATGATAAAAACAGACGTTCTCGTAATCGGTTCCGGAATCTCAGGCCTTTCTTATGCCATCAAAATCTCCGAACAATTGCCAGACACCAAAATCATCATCGTGACAAAGGGCAATGAGGATGAGAGCAACACAAAATATGCGCAAGGCGGATTGGCCGTTGTCACAGATTTTTCCAAAGATAATTTTCAAAAACATATAGACGACACTTTGCGAGCCGGCGATTACATCAACGACCCAGAAATCGTGAGGATGGTGGTGGAAGAAGCGCCCCTGAGATTCAATGAAATTGTGGAATGGGGCGCAAAATTCGACCAAGAGAAAGGTCAATATTCACTCGGAAGAGAAGGCGGACACACGGAAAATCGAATCGTGCATCATAAAGATATCACCGGTTTCGAAATTGAAAGAGCACTTTTGGAAACAGTCAACAACTCTCCGAATATCGAAATGTTGGCGCATCATTACGTTATCGATTTGATTACGCAACACCACGTTCCAAATAAAAAATTCGAAAAGGAAAACCTTGATTGTTACGGTGCTTACGTTCTTGACGAGAAAAATAAAAAGATAAAAAAAATCACTTCGAAAATCACTTTGGTTGCAACTGGAGGAGCAGGTCACGTTTACAAAAACACTACGAATCCAATCATTGCAACAGGAGACGGAATTGCCTTTGTTCATAGAGCGCACGGCAAGGTTTCGAATATGCAGTATTATCAATTTCATCCAACGGCGATGTATTCTAAACGTGACGGAATGTTGTTTTTGATTTCTGAAGCCGTTCGTGGCGATGGTGCAAAACTCAGAACAAAATCCGGCAAACCTTTTATGCAGAAATACGATGAGCGCGAGGAATTAGCTTCCCGAGACATCGTTGCAAGAGGAATCGACAACGAGTTGAAGATTACAGGAGACGATTATGTAGGTTTGGATTGCCGAGAAATGGACAAGGAAAAATTCATCCATCACTTCCCAAATATTTACAAAAAATGTATGGATGAAGGCATCGACCCGATGAAGGAATTGATTCCTGTGGTTCCGGCTTGTCATTATTTAATGGGCGGAATTGATACGGATAAAAATGGTCAATCATCCATTAAAAATCTTTTTGCCGTTGGAGAATGCACCAATTCCGGACTTCACGGCGCAAATCGTTTGGCTTCGAATTCTTTATTAGAAGGTTTGGTTTTTGGTCATAATGCGGCGATGAAAACTGTTGAACTTTTGAAAGAAAATGATTTCAATTTCGATGACTTGAAAGCTGTTCCGGAATGGAATGAAGAGGGAATGAAAATGATGGACGAAATGGTTCTCGTGACCTACCTCAGAAAGCAACTTCAGGAAATGATGAGCGATTTGGTTGCGATTGTGAGAAGCAATGCGAGATTGGAATTGGCCAAGAAAAAACAACGCGAAATCTACGAAGCTGTAACGGAACTTTACAATTATTCTATCCTTTCACCACAACTTTCGGAACTGAGGAATCTTGTGAATATTTCTTATTTGATTATCAAGCAATCTCTTGAGATGACAGAGAATAAAGGGGCTTTTTATAATAAGGATTTGGCTACAAAACCGCTTTTGATTAATGAGTAATTGAAATATGCTTAAAGAAAACAATGAACAATACTTCCGTTGGATTTCAGATTTGAAACAGAAAATCCAGCAAAGTCAAATCAAAGCGGCCATTCAGGTGAATTCTGCTTTGATAGAGATGTATTGGGATTTGGGAAAGGAAATTTCGGAAAGGAGTTTTGAGAATACTTACGGTTCGGGATTTTTCAAGCAGTTGAGTCAAGATTTGAGAAATGAATTTCCGGAGATTAAAGGTTTTTCCTCTTCTAATTTGAGATTCTTTGAAATATTCTATCAATTTTACAGTCAAGAAGTTACAAATCTCCAACAAGTTGTTAGAGAATTCAAAATTGATGATAAACCAAATCTCCAGCAAGTTGTTGGAGAATTCAAAAGTGAAGAAAATCAAAATCGGCAACAACTTGTTGGCGAATTCCCTCAGAAACTTTTTTTAATTCCTTGGGGTCATCATATTCAGATTTTTACGAAATGTAAAAATGTAACTGAAGCTTTATTTTACATTAATAAAACCGTAGAAAACGGCTGGAGCAGAGCGGTTCTATTGAATATGATTTCTGGAAACCTATATCAATCTCAAGGAAAAGCGATTACTAATTTTTCCAAAACCCTTCCTGACTACGATAGTGAATTGGTAAAACAAACTTTGAAAGACCCTTATATTTTCGATTTCCTTAATATAAGTGAAAACTTCAAAGAGCGAGAATTGGAAAATGCCTTGATTGATAATATTCAGAAATTCTTAATTGAACTAGGAAATGGTTTTGCGTTTGTCGGGAAGCAGGTGGAAATGAAAGTTGGGAATCAAAGTTTTTTCTTAGATTTACTTTTCTATCATATCAAACTAAAAAGATATGTTGTCATCGAACTAAAATCTGGAGAGTTCGAGCCGGAACACGCTGGAAAACTCAATTTTTACGTAACGTCTGTTGATAAACAATTGCGTGATGAAAATGATAATGCGACAGTTGGATTGATTATTTGTAAAACGAAAGACGACATCATCGCAGAATATTCTTTGACCGATTTGCACAAACCTTTGGGAATCTCTTCCTACGAATTAAGAAAAATCTTACCAGACAACTTTAAATCTTCTCTGCCAAGCATCGAAGAAATCGAAAATGAACTTAATAAAAACATCAACACAAAATGAAAAGACCAGCATACGCCACAGATAAAGTTTTAAAAGAATTCATCAGAACAGCTTTGGAAGAAGACATTCAAAACGGTGACCACTCTACACTTTCTACGATTCCGAAAGATTTGGAGCAGAAAGCGCATCTATTAGTTAAAGAAAATTGCATCCTGGCTGGAGTGGAATTGGCGGAAATTATTTTTAAATATTTTGATAAAAATCTCACCATTGAAACCTTCATCAAAGACGGAGAACCTGCGAAGAAAGGCGATATCGCTTTCATCGTAACTGGAAAAGCAAGGTCAATCCTATCTACAGAAAGATTGGTTCTGAATTGTATGCAAAGAATGAGTGGAATCGCGACGATGACGCACGATTGGGATTCCCGACTAATAGGAACCAAAACAAAACTTCTGGACACCAGAAAAACAACACCTAATTTCCGGGTATGTGAAAAATGGGCCGTTGCTATTGGTGGCGGAACCAACCACAGATATGGCTTATATGATATGATAATGCTGAAAGACAATCACGTCGATTACAATGGAAGCATCACCAACGCTGTGAAAATGGCAAAAGATTATGTCAAAACAAACAAACAGAAACTTAAGGTCGAAGTTGAAACGTGAAATCTGATAGAAG
>JAGNPP010000127.1 GCA_017989575.1 Chryseobacterium sp. | reverse complement strand
ATTTAAAAATTAAAATTAAAATATTCATAAAATGAAAAGAGTTGTAATTACCGGAATGGGAGCCGTAACACCGTTGGGAAATGACGTAGAAACGTTTTGGAAAAACAGTCTTGCCGGAGAAAGTGGCGCTGCAACCATCACGCACTTTGATCCTGAAAAATTCAAAGTACAGTTTGCGGCTGAAGTCAAAAACTTCACACCAGAAAAATATCTGGACAGAAACGAAATCAAACGAAGCGACCTTTTTACACAATTCGCGATCTACGCATCTGCTGAAGCAATGGAAGATTCTGGTTTAGATTTGACAAGCATTGACCCTTTTGATATTGGTGTGATTTGGGGAACAGGACAAGGCGGCATGCAGACTTTTGAAGACGACGTCATAGCTTTTGCAACTGGCGATGGAACGCCGAGATTCAGCCCGTTTTTTGTTCCAAAACTGATTGCGAATATGGCTTCTGGAATGATCTCGATGAAATATGGATTGCGAGGCATCAATTATACAACAGTTTCTGCTTGTGCCACAGCCAATACGGCTTTTATGGATGCCTTCAATTACATCCGTTGGGGAAAAGCTAAAATTATCGTAAGTGGTGGTTCCGAAGCGCCGATTACGCAAGCTTCTGTTGGTGGATTCTCATCAATGAAAGCGATGTCCACAAGAAATGACGATCCAAAAATAGCAAGCCGACCTTACGATACAGAACGTGACGGTTTCATAATGGGAGAAGGCGCTGGCGCATTGATTCTTGAAGAATATGAACACGCCAAAGCAAGAGGCGCAAAAATCTACGCAGAACTGATTGGTGCTGCAATGACGGCCGACGCTTATCATATGACCGCACCACATCCCGAAGGAATCGGCGCAGCAAAATCTATGGAATTGGCGCTTGAAGACGCAAACATCACATCAGACCAAGTCGATTATCTGAATCCTCACGCGACTTCCACCCCACTTGGAGACCTTGCAGAACTTAATGCCATCACCAAAGTTTTCAAAGGAAGTCCTAATCTTGACATCAGCGCAACCAAATCTATGACAGGCCATTTGTTGGGCGCTGCAGGAGCGGTTGAAGCAATTTTGTGTATTAAGGCGATTCAGAATAGTGTAATTCCACCGACGATTAATATTTCAAATCTTGATGAGAATATTCCGGCAGGCATTAATATTGTGACTGATTCGAAAAAGAAAGAAATCAATATTGCGATGAGTAATGCTTTTGGTTTTGGTGGGCATAACTCGACGGTTATTTTTAGGAAGATTTAATTAAAACAAATTTTGTTTCCCCGGCCCTAAAGGGAGCAAAATTGATTCTAAAATAAAGAACACTTCGACTCCGCTCAGTGTGACATTTCTAATAGTAAATTTTAAGAATGTCAGTCTGAGGTTCTCGAAGACTCAAAAAAAAAGAAGGCTTAGTAAAAACTAAGCCTTTTGATATATTTGGATATTGATATTATTTCTGTGTGTGATTGATATCGTTTCTGTGTTCCATTATTTCAAGATTCTGATCTACAAAATAAGCACTTCCAAAACCATTCACATACGCACCTTTCACAGGATGAAGCGCAACTAAGATGAAATCTGTCATTTCGTTCAAAACATCTACGATTTTTCCGTGTCTTTCTTTCAATTGTCCTACAACGTTTGTCCAGTCAGCAGAATCTCTTTCGATTTGAGATGTGGAAACCTCAACTGTCAATCTTTCTCTTGCGTAAACTTGTTTTGTAGCAGACTCATCCTCGATGAACATTGCGGAAACTTTTCTGCCTTCCGAAAGATTCTTCGTATGTTTTGCCATAAAAGAAACCAAGATATAGAATTTGTTGTCAATTTCAACAAATGGTGCATAGCTCGCGTTCGGCGTTCCTTCTGCATCTACTGTTGCCAAAGTGACGCTGAGTGTTTTAGCAATTAATTCTTTTACTTTTGGAGCAACTGGTTTTGCTTGTCTTTTTGCTTCTTCTGTCTGTTCACTCATAATATATTTTTTTAGATGTCACAAAAATAGTTATTTAGATTTAAACCAAATAAAATCTTCTTATGTATATTGTCATAATCGGAAATTATTAAAGGTTTTTATATCTTAATTATATATTGTAATTTTGCACTTTAGTTTTTAAACTTATTTTAATTATAAATATGAGTACAACAACACAATACGTTCCTTACAAAGTGAAGGACATTTCCTTAGCAGAATGGGGAAGAAAAGAAATTACTTTAGCCGAAGCAGAAATGCCAGGTTTGATGGCAATCCGTGAAGAATTCGGACCGTCTCAACCGCTTAAAGGTGCAAGAATCGCAGGATGTCTTCACATGACAATCCAGACTGCCGTTTTGATCGAAACTTTGGTTGCGCTTGGTGCAGAGGTGACTTGGTCTTCTTGCAACATCTTCTCTACTCAGGACCACGCTGCTGCGGCAATTGCTGCTGCTGGAATTCCTGTTTACGCTTGGAAAGGTCTTAACGAAGAAGATTTTGACTGGTGTATCGAGCAAACATTATTCTTTGGTGAAGACAGAAAACCATTGAATATGATCCTAGATGACGGTGGAGATTTGACAAATATGGTTTTTGACAGATACCCAGAATTCACAAAAGACATCAAAGGACTTTCTGAAGAAACCACAACTGGCGTTCACAGATTGTACGAAAGAATGAAAAACGGAACTTTGGTAATGCCTGCAATCAACGTGAATGATTCTGTTACCAAGTCTAAATTCGATAACAAATACGGTTGTAAAGAATCTGCAGTAGATGCTGTAAGAAGAGCGACAGACCTTATGTTGGCTGGAAAAAGAGTTGTAGTTTGCGGATACGGAGACGTTGGAAAAGGAACTGCAGCATCTTTCAGAGGAGCTGGTTCTATCGTAACTGTAACGGAAATCGACCCAATTTGTGCACTACAAGCGGCGATGGACGGTTACGAAGTGAAAAGATTGGATACAGTTGTTGATAACGCTGATATCGTAATCACGACGACTGGAAACTTCAACATCGTGAGAAAAGAGCATTTCTTGAAATTGAAAGACAAAGCGATCGTTTGTAACATTGGTCACTTCGATAATGAAATCGATATGGCTTGGTTGAACGAAAACTACGGTCACACAAAATCTGAAGTTAAACCTCAAGTTGACATCTACACCATCGAAGGTAAAGAAGTGATCATCCTTGCAGAAGGAAGATTGGTAAACCTTGGTTGTGCAACTGGTCACCCAAGTTTTGTAATGTCTAACTCATTCAGTAACCAGACTTTGGCTCAAATCGAACTTTGGACCAACTCTGCAGCTTACGGAAACGAAGTTTATATGTTACCAAAACATTTGGACGAGAAAGTAGCTGAATTGCACCTTAAGAAATTAAGCGTTGAGCTAGAAGTTCTTTCTCCAGAGCAAGCAGATTACATCGGTGTTGACGTGAAAGGACCTTTCAAACCAGAATATTACAGATATTAAATGCTGGAAGTCGGAAGTCGGAAGATGGATGACAAAAATATATTTCAAGACGCTTCAGATTTTTTCTGGAGCGTTTTTTTATCCCCAAACCCCTCAAACTCTCCAACCCAATAAGGAGCTATTTCCCGCTATCCGCTACTACTCCTCGTGCCACCGCTCTCCATCCGCAAACCCTCCAATTCTCCAACCCAACTGTGGGGTATTCGCTACTATCGGGGCTATGGGCTTTCTTTTTCGATAGAAACTTTCTCAAAAATTTATAACATTCCCGAATGATTTATCAAAAAAAGAATATATTTTATGAAATTAAACAATTAAAAAACATAAATTAATGAGAAAACAAAAAGTATCAAATGCCTTCGTTGCTGCTTCGTGGGTCGCTCTGGGAGCAGGAATGATTGGTTTCATCGTAGGACTTGCACGCGCCGAGATGTTACTGAATGAAAAAGGCTACTACTTTACCATCCTACTCTACGGTTTGTTCGCAGTCGTTTCTTTGCAGAAAGCCGTTCGCGACAAAATGGAAAACATCAAAGTAACAGACATCTACTACGGACTTTGTTGGTTTGCCACATTATCATCCATCGTTCTACTCGTGATCGGACTTTGGAATGCAACGATTCTCCCGAGTGAAAAAGGATTCTATGCTTTCGCATTTTTGCTTGCACTTTTCGGAGCGATCGCCGTTCAGAAGAATACGCGTGACAATATGATGGAAGATTAAAAATTTATAAAACTATATCAGCAAAAACCTCTCAAATCATTGAGAGGTTTTTATATTTTTGAGAAAACTAGCTTAACTAAATGAAAAAAATAATTCTACTCGTATTTGCATCTATTGTACAGATTTCTTGCACCGTCAATGGATGGGGAGATGATTCTGATAAAATACCAGACTATTATCGCTATCGGGTAAAAACCTTAGATAGCTTTCAAAATTTAAATCAAAATTTTATATATAAAATTACGGGAGAGCAACTTGCAGACGAACTTAAAAATCATCCAAAAGCTATTGTATATATCTTTACGAACGGCTCTTATCTGAGATTGAAGCCATTACAAGACTTTATTGATTTTGCGAAGGAAAAAGATTACAAATTGTTCTTTGTGATGGACGGCTATATGAATCTACGTCAAACCCTAGAAGAGCTAAGTAGTAATCCATCTCCGGTATTTGTTATTAATAGAAACGCCGACGAAGATAATTTCAAGCCAAATTATGTAGGTCGTTTTCAAAAAGCTCTTAATGTAGAAATCATTAAAAAAGAACACAAAATGACCTGCTTTAATTGTCTTCTCTATTTTGAAAATGGAAATTTTGTGAAAAGGATTGAAGAATTTTCCGGTACTAAGCCAAGGAAAAAAATCACCTTCAATGGCAGATAAACTTTAATAATAGCTCTTTAATTAGTAAATTGCCAATTCAAAATTTCAAAAAAAATGGAATACTCACAATTGGAACCAAAAGTGATTTGGAAAAACTTCGAAGCGCTTAATTCTGTTCCAAGACCTTCAAAGAAAGAAGAAAAAGTCATTAGATTTATAAAGGAATTCGGTGATAAACTGGGTTTGCCGACAACAGTTGACGAAGCTGGAAATGTCATCATCACAAAACCTGCAACACCAGGAATGGAAGACAGACAAGCAATCGTGATGCAATCTCACCTGGATATGGTTTGCCAAAAAAACAACGATGTCGATTTTGATTTCGAAACGCAAGGCATCCAAATGTTTGTGGATGGCGATTGGGTGAAGGCAAAAGGAACGACTTTGGGCGCAGACAATGGTTTGGGCGTTGCAACCATAATGTCGATTTTGGAAAGCAACGATATTCCCCACCCTGATTTGGAAGCACTTTTCACAATTGATGAAGAAACTGGGATGACTGGCGCATTAGCTTTGAAACCAGGACAATTGAAAGGCGAAATTTTATTAAACCTTGACACCGAAGAAGATGACGAAATCGATATCGGTTGTGCTGGAGGCGTGGATGTGACAGCTTCTGCTAAATTTAATTTGAATGATTCCAACGGAGAAACTTTCAAAATCGAAATCAAAGGTTTGCAAGGCGGACATTCTGGAATGGACATTCACAAAGGTTTTGGAAACTCAAATAAATTGATTGGAAGATTTTTATTCCTCGGATTGGAAAATCAAATTCAATTGATTTCGATTGATGGTGGTAGTTTGAGAAACGCAATTCCGAGAGAAGCAGTTGCAATTTTTTCAGTAGAAAATCAATCTGAGTTTTTGAAAAATGCAGAACAATTGAAATCTGAAATCTTGGAGGAATTTGCTTCTATTGAAAAAGATTTAACAATTAATATTTCAAAAGCTGATTCATCCGAAAAAGCCATTTCTTTTGAAGATTCGAAGAAAGTTGTTTTCTCAATTAATGGTGCCAACAACGGTGTTTTCCGAATGAGTCCAGATGTGGAAGGTTTGGTAGAAGCGTCCAACAATATTGCGAGAGTGGAACTTAAAAATGGCGAAATTAAAATATTAAACTTGACTCGTTCTTCTGTAGAATCTACAAAATGGGAAGTTGCCAACCAATTGAAAGCAGCATTTGAAAGCAATGGTTTGAAAACAGAATTCGGAGGTTCGTACCCAGGCTGGAAACCAAAACCAGATGCAGAAATCATCAAAGTGATGACGGAACTTTACGAAAACAACTTCGGAGAAAAACCAATGGTTGTTGCTTGTCACGCTGGTTTGGAATGCGGAATCATCGGAGCCAATTATCCAAAAATGGAAATGGTAAGTTTTGGACCAACCATCAAAGGGGCGCACTCGCCAGATGAAAGAGCAAGCATCTCATCGACCCAAAAATTCTGGAAATACACACAGGAAATTTTGAAAAATATTCCTAAGAAGTAATTTTTTCTGACTTCTAAAAAACAACCCCTTCAGAGTTTAAAATTCTGAAGGGGTTTTTAATTTTATCTTAACTCAGATTAGTGACCAGAATGTCCGTCTGCACCGTGTGCGTGACCGTGCGCCAATTCTTCTTCAGTCGCAGGACGTGTGT
This sequence comes from Chryseobacterium sp., assembly GCA_017989575.1. GTDB lineage: Bacteria > Bacteroidota > Bacteroidia > Flavobacteriales > Weeksellaceae > Epilithonimonas. Next base: position 774 of record JAGNPP010000127.1, on the reverse strand, counting down.
TTAGAATCTCCACATCAAAATGCAAAGGTCTTCCCGCCATTGGATGGTTCATATCCACAACTACCGCTTCCGGAGTTACTTCTACCACCAAAGCCTGAAAATTATTTCCCTGATTGTCAGAAAGTGGCAAAACCGCTCCCACTGGAGGCAATTCTTGTCCTTCAAACATATCAAGTGGCAATTGCGCGACAGCTTGCGGATCTTTTTCTCCGTAGCCTTCGCTTGGCTCTATGGTGAAAGATTTTGTATCACCAATATTAAGGTTTTGGATTTCGTTTTCAAATTTAGGAATCATCATTCCTACGCCGTACAAGAACGTCATTGGGTCTTCGGAAGAAGTTTCTTCTACAAAAATTTTCTCTCCGGTTTCATCAGCGGTGTGCAGAACATATTTTAACGTTACTACGTGATTTTTGTCTAATGCCATTTTTATTAATTTAATTTTAAAATTATTCTGATATTATTGATTAAAAAATATTAATCGCAAAATTAAGCTTTTGAAATTAAAAGCCATAATTTTCAAAATAAAACATCAAAAACGATCTTCAAATTTTCTTCTGATTTGTTCTCTTCCAAAATTTTCTTGAACTTAGCCAAACTAAAAACATCCAAACAAATGAGAAATTTAAGTTCAAAATCATGAAGTATTCAAAGATTTATATTTCATTTTTTGTTTGTGTGATAATAGGTTTTGGTTTTATTGCTTATTTGATGGGATATCGATTTCCGGAATTCGACAAACACAGAGATTGGACTTTCATACCAGAAAACAAT
>JAGNPP010000126.1 GCA_017989575.1 Chryseobacterium sp. | reverse complement strand
AAAAAACAAATTGATTAAGATTAATAATCCTGTAGATATCAATTTTATAGAAGAAAAATTAGCTGAATCTGAACGATCAGTAGAATTTTCTCATCAGCACAAAAACGTTGTAGCTATCGGAAATCTATCAGCTAGAAAAGGATTTGATAACTTGTTGAAAGTTTTTACGAGACTCAAAAATCAAAATATTCTACTTCACATTTTAGGGGACGGAAAAGATAAAGAGATGCTTTTGCAGATGAAGGAAATACTTGGTTTAGATCACGTCATTTTCCATGGGAAAAAGAGCAATCCGTATCAATATCTCAAGTTTGCGGATCTTTTCATTTTGTCTTCGCGGTACGAGGGTTTTCCTAATGTTTTATTGGAGGCTGGAACTTGTGGCGTCTATTCCTTAGCGAACAATTGTCCTGGCGGAATCGATGAAATCATTATCGATCAAATAAATGGTGAAATTTCAAACATTGAAAGTTATGATGATTTTGCTGAAAAAATAAAGCACGCAGTTCATAGAAACAACGACAAAGAAAATATTAAAGCCTCGATAAAATCTCGTTTTTCTAAGGAAATTATCCTAAAAAAATATGAAGATCTGCTTTGGAATATTTAAGAACGTCATTATTATAAATATAAAATTCCTGAATCTTACTTCAGGAATTTTTCTTTTGCTAGTTCGAAAACTCTTTTGTCAGTTGGGAGTTGAAACGGATTTTCACCATTCAGATCAAACCATTCCGATCTTTCTATGCAAGGATCAAGGATTAATAAGTCCTGCTCATTTAGGATTTCTGCCAGATAATAGATGGTAATCAATTGCTCATTGTCCCGAAATCTAGAAACCAAAAAATCGTCTTGTGTGTAGAAGTGCTCTGCAACATTGATGTCAAGATTCAATTCTTCTTGGAATTCTCTTTTCAAACATTCTATCGTGCTTTCCCCGAATTCCAAACCGCCGCCGGGCAATTTTGTAAGAAAATCTCCTGCATATTCCTCGTGCAGCGCAAGAATTTTGTTGTCCTTAATACAAAGCGCATAAACACGAATATTAATTTTATCGATCATAAAAGTGATTTGTGATGTCTAATTTAGGAAAATTATTTTTTCCAGGCGTTTATCATTTCTCTTTTTCCTGGAGGACCCTGTTTTTTCTCGACTTCAAAACCTAATTCTATCAAAAGCCTTCTTACGCTACCTTTAGAAGAATAAGTGGTAAGTAATCCTCCGGATTTCATTTTGTTGGCAACGATTTCAAACAATTCCTTTTCCCAAAGATCCGGCTGTACTCTCGCTCCGAAGCAGTCAAAATAAACCAAATCAATAGGTGGCAAATCGATATTTTTGATGTGATAAAAATCACTTTTCAACTTGGTGAGAGAAAAATCTGAATCTAAACTGACGGATTTTTCCCATTCCGTTTCGTGGATTTTTAATGACAAATCTTTGACCATTTGGTTCGAAAATAATTCAGAATAAGACAATTCTGAGGCCTCCTGAAAAAAAATCGGATATTTTTCTACACCGAAATAATTAATTTTATGATTTTTGTTATTTCGTAAATATGCATCAAATGTTACCAAAACGTTAAGACCTGTTCCAAAACCTAACTCTAAAATATTAATTTCATAACTTTTTATTAAATTAAGTCCATTATTGATAAATACGTGGTTTGCTTCTTGGAGCGCCCCATGTTTGGAATGGTATGTCTCTTCTAATTCATTGATTAATAAAGTTTTACTTCCGTCGCTGGTGCTGATTAATTCTCTTTTCAAAGTATTTTTTTTACAAAATTAAACTAAATTTTGATTATTGAAAAATTATTATATATTTGTAATACCTCAACAAAAAATTAAAAAATGATAATTCAAAAATCTACAAATCCAAGAATTTCTACGTTTGATCCTACAAATTTTGCATTTGGGAGTACATTCGTAGATCATATGATTATTTGTGAATACGAGAATGGAAAATGGGGGGATCTGCAATTGGTTCCTTATGGTCCAATCGGTTTTACCCCTGCTATGATGGGGGTTAATTACGGACAAGCTTGTTTTGAAGGAATGAAGGCTTACAAAGATAAGGATGATCAAATCTTCCTTTTCCGCCCAGAAAAGAACTTCGAACGTATTAACAAATCCGCAAAAAGATTAGCAATTCCTGAGATTTCGGAAGAGATATTTATGGAAGGGCTGAAAGCTTTGGTGGATATTGATAGAGATTGGATTCCTCACGGCGAAGGAATGTCTCTTTACCTAAGACCATTATTGTTTGCAACAGAAGAAGCTTTGAAAGCTAGGATTTCTGAAAAGTATATGTTTGCGATCGTTGCAACACCAGCAAAAAATTATTACACGGCTCCGGTATCTGTTAAGATTGCAGATCACTATTCCAGAGCGGCAAGTGGAGGCGTAGGTGCTGCAAAAGCGGCAGGGAATTACGCTGCATCTTTTTATCCAACTCAATTGGCGATAGAGGAAGGCTACGAGCAAATCATCTGGACAGACGATTGTTCTCACGAGTATTTTGAAGAAAGTGGAACGATGAATGTTTTTGTGAGAATCAACGACACTATTTATACGCCGAAAACTTCGGATAAAATCTTGGATGGTGTTACCAGAGATAGTTTTATCAAGTTGGCCAAGAAAAGAGGAATTGAAGTTGTAATTGGAGATGTGAAAGTTTCTGATGTGGTAGAAGCTCAGAAAAACGGAACTTTGAAAGAAGTTTGGGGCGTGGGAACTGCTGTTGTAACAAGTGTTTTTCAGGCTTTAGGCTATCAGGGAGAGCATTTGGTTTTGCCAACACTTTCCGATGACGAGAGCTATGCATCATTACTGAAAAATGATCTTGTGGACATCCAAACCAATCTGGCGGAAGATACTTTCGGATGGAGAGTTTTGGTAGAGGAGCAAGTTTACAGCGTTTAGATTTAAATAAATATAATTAGATTGAGAATGAAAACCGGAAAATGCTTCCGGTTTTTGTTTTTGATACCAATTAAGTGTATTAAAATTCTTAATTTCGCAAAAGTTTTTTGAGACATTTCAAAGAGCAAATCGGAAAGATGAAAAACATATTTTATATATCCATTTTAGTTTTGACTGCAGCCTGTGCAAAACAGACGCCTGTCCAACAGCCCGGCGAGCTGCATCTCTCTGAAAGTGAAATGGAAACTTCTAAAAACCGAACCAAAGATCTGAACAATTTGGAAAGAACCCAGATTGAAGATTGGATCAAGTTTCAGGAAGTAAAATATTACCCGATGGGAATGAACTATTGGGTGAATATTCAAAATCTGGATCAGCAACCTCGTAAAAATAACGGTGAGATTGTTTCTTATCAATATCACATTTACGATTTTGACAGAGTGAAACTCTACGAAACTCCGATTGCAAATAAAAATGTTCAATTTGGACGTTTCAAAGAATTGGACGCTGTAGAAGATGTGATCCGGTATTTGAAAAAAGGTGAAGAAGCAGAAATTCTTGTTCCTTCGGTTTTGGCCTATGGAACCTACGGCGACAGCAAAAAAATAACCAACGATATGCCTTTGATCATCAAGGTAAAAGTATTATAAAGTAACGATTATAAACTATGAAAAAAATTATAGCACTTTCTATAACATTATTAACATTATTAAATTGTAAAACATTGGAAATAGACAAAGAAGTTTATAAAGGTCTGCCAGACGGACTTTATGGAAATTTTGTAACAAGCAAAGGTGAGATTTTGGTAAAATTCGAAGATGAGAAATCTCCGGTTACAGTTGCCAATTTTGTAGGTCTTGCAGAAGGAAAAATCGAAAACAAATCTAAGAAAAAAGGAGAGCCTTTTTACGACGGAACCATTTTTCACAGAGTCATCAAGGATTTTATGATCCAAGGTGGAGATCCTCAAGGAACGGGGATGGGAGATCCTGGATATAAATTCGGTGATGAGAAAAACGACCTCCAACACACTGGAAAAGGAATCTTGTCTATGGCGAATTCTGGACCAAATACTAACGGTTCCCAATTCTTCATCACTGAGGTTGCAACGCCTTGGTTAGACGGAAGACACACTATTTTTGGTAAAGTTGTTGGCGGTTTGCCAGTCATTGATTCTATTGCAAACGTAGAAAAAGGAGCTCAGGACAAACCGAAAACTGATATTGTTTTGACAAAAGTTGCCGTTTTTAGCAAAGGTGACGCTTATAAAAAATACGATGCTGCAAAAATCTTCGAAGAAGGTAAATCTAAAATCGAAGAAAAAAATAAAGCTTATTTGGCTAAAGCTGAAGAGGAAAAAGCAAAAAAGTTAGCTGAGTTTGCTGCTAATCAGGAAAAATTGGTTAATGATATGAAAGTTGGAATGCAATCAACTGCTTCTGGACTTTTTTATAAAATCACGAAAACGACTGCAGGTGTAAATCCAACACCGGGACAAACTGTTGCCGTGCATTATGCTGGAAAATTGATCAACGGTGAAGAGTTTGATAATTCTTTCAAAAGAAATGCGCCAATCGATATTCCAATCGGTGTTGGACAAGTCATCAAAGGTTGGGACGAAGGGATTCTACTATTGAAAGAAGGTGAAACTGCAACTTTGTTGATTCCACCAGCTTTAGGCTACGGAGAAAGAGGCGCAGGAGGTGTGATTCCACCAAACTCTTGGTTGGTTTTTGATGTAGAATTGGTTAAGATTAACTAATCAAACATTATAGATAAAAAAGGAGCGAAAATTAAATTCGCTCCTTTTTTTTGTTCATTGGATTTAGTTTGCAACTTTTGTACGGCAACACTTGCTTTCAAACTCAGATTTGATTTTATTTTTTAGTTCGGAGTAATCTTCATCACTCAAAGTTCTGATTCTGTCTGCGAAACCAAAAGGTGTTCTTTCCTTCACATCGTATTCGTCAAAAATCCCTTTTACGAATGCTTTTCTTCTTTGTGCTTTTTTAGCGATAACTGCTATTACGGCCAATCCTGCGATTGCCAAAATTCCTTTTTTCATTATTTTAAAATTTTACGTTTTACATTTAGGAAGACGCAAAGTGGTTTGGTTTACTTTAAAATATTTTGAGGATTGATGACAGATTCTATTAATTTAATCAGAATTAGGCTTTCTAATTTTTGTTTTTCAAGCTTTGAATTTATTAAATTTGTTCTGTGAAGGATTATTATTACTTTCTCGGAATTCCTCAAAATGCTTCTGCAGAAGACATCAAAAAAGCCTATCGAAAACTCTCTCTGAAGTATCATCCGGACAAGAATGAGAACGATGACTTTTTCTCGGATCGTTTTAAAGAAATCAAAGAAGCTTATGAAACTTTGATGGATGTGGGAAGAAGAAAGTTATATGACCAAAATCTTTCCAGCCAGCAGAGAAATGTGAAAAGCATTCTACCACCGAAAATCAAGAATTTGTCTGCGAGTAAAATTCGTGCGAAAGCAGGCGAAGAAATTACCGTTTATTGGAATACTTATGATGCAGATTTGGTGAAGATAATACCTTTCGGATTGGAGAAGCCCAACGGTGAAAGGACCATTAGAATTAAAGAATTTGACTCTCAAGGGAAATTTCAGATTTTGCTCCACGCTACGAATACCGTGCTTCATAAAACCATAGTTCAAGGAATTACAATTACAGAATTGGCGGAAAGTCAATCGGATTCTCTTGAGAAAGAAACGTTGAGCAATTCGACAAATACCTTCCAACAAACGCAAAAAAAAGAAACCAAATCACAAAGATTGGTTTCTCTCATTATATTTTTAGCATTGGTTGCTATGATGATTGTATGGCTGTTAGCTGATTTTTAATCTGCCCGGACATTTTTTACAACGTTTTCCTTTTTTAAATTTTTTACAACATTTTTTCTTGTCACAATACATCATTTCGTCATTTCTGAAAGCTGGCGCGAGTGGTGCAATTTTGAATGCTATAACTTGTGGAATCATAGCTGCAAATATAAGTTAATTTAGAATAAATACAAATAGAAAATTAATTTTTTGCTATTTTCAATCAAGAATGTTCTTTGATAATATTGAACATTATTTTAAATAAGGCGCCATCACTTTTGTCCAAAGCTTGTAGCCTTCGGGTTTCATATGAAGCATATCTTCCAGGAAAATATCGGTGCGGACATTACCTTCCGAATCATTCATAATCTCAGTGATGTCAATATATTCTGCGCGCTTTTGAGTTTTAAGATAAGATTCAATCATCTGATTGACTTCCTTCACAATTGGCCAAAACTGCTGACGGCTTGGAGAAAGTTTAATGGAAACATAAGCAACTGGAACTCTCGGATATTTCTGGCGAATCTTCCCGAAAAATGTTTTAAATCTTTCAAACACTTCTGTTGCAGTTGGATTGTCCGTTGCTACATCATTTTCACCACAATAGATGAGAATTTGTCTGGGTTTGTAAGGATCCAAAAGATCATCCGCATAATAATTCAGATCCAATAATCTTGATCCACCAAAAGCACGATTGACGATGTTTTTGTTTGGGAAATAATCATTCACGTCTTTCCAATACGTGAAAGAAGAACTACCGACCAAAAGAATTGGTTTTTTCTGGATTGGATTTTCTTTATCGATTTTTTTAAATTCCTGAACTTCTTTCCAAAATGGTTTTTCTTGACCGAAAAATAGGAGAGAGTTGAGAATAAAGGCTAGGAATAGAATTCGTTGGAAAAGGTGTTTGTTCAATTTCATTTTTAAATTTTTTTGAAGTTTCAAGGTACAAAAAAACAGTTGCTTTTGGCAACTGTTCCTTGGTTTTATAATTTGTTAAGAGTATTAATCAACAATAAATTTCGTGTTCAATTCCCCCGTTTTCAAGATGTAAACACCTTTTGGCAAATTTTTCAAAGTAATTGAATTTCCGTTTTGGAAAGGATTTTCAATCGTTTGTACGTTTTGTCCAACCGTGTTGTAGATGAATGCTTTTTTGAATTGTTTCAAATCCTTGTCACCGGTCACGGTGATGGTGTTTCCTTTCACAGGATTTGGCGCAACAACTAGATTTTTAGAAAATGAAGCATCATCTACAGCCATTACAGTTCCCCAGATTTCTGCAATATATTCTGGATGATCTACATAAGGATTTCTGTTTTTTTGATAATTGTAAACCGCATTGTTTCTGTCGATTTCTTTGAGAGAAACAGGATCTTGCTGATGCCATCTCAATAACATATTTAAGAAAGGTTCCTTAAAAACTTTGGTTTTAGATCCATCGTACATATCATATACAAAAGTCTGAATTTCGTTTTCATAACGTGTTGC
>JAGNPP010000006.1 GCA_017989575.1 Chryseobacterium sp. | reverse complement strand
TGCGGAAGCCTTTGTCCATAAGGTATTGTCTTAGAACATCTTTTATAGTTGCGATATTCAACTCTTTTTGTTTCGTATCCATCTTACAAAATTAGCGATTTTTTTTCTGATTAATCAAAATGCTTGCTTTAGAGTCTTTCTATCTTCTCCGTTTTGATTTTCTGATCGAGTAGTGGCGCAGATTCTACCACCACATTATGGCTGGCAACACCGTACGCAGTGAAATCATTACTGCCCAGTTTTTTCACAAAGTTGTAGATATTAAGAATAATCTTATCGCGAATTGTCAATAAGAAGTCATTGATGTAAACATTATCAATAATCACAAATTTAAGATCCGGCGGAATGTTGTGAGCACGCAACGACGGATGAGAACTTCTGGCTGGGATGGTGCCTTCTTCCATCATATCTGTCAATACTTGCTGGAAATAATCATTGATTCTCCTATCTCGTTTAAATCCTAAAAGAAAACTGATTTTGTAGATCGTTCCAGGCAAAACCTCTTCTACATTGTATTTGAAACTGTACGGATCTTCCTGATTGACGATATTTAAAATGAAATAATGATCCGCTCTTTTAGGCTGAGCTCTGATAATTGAATAAATAATCTTTGATTCCACCTCGTCTTCTCTTTTCGCACGGCTGATGAAGGCAAGATTGGTCGCATATTTTGGAATCGTCTCATCCAATTTCATATCCTTGATGGTCGAAATATATTTCTCGAGTTTTACAAATTTGATAAACGTTGTCTTGATGATTCTACCATTGTACCAAGCGTACATACAGATCCCTATGAAGCCTGCAAGAAGAACAGACATCCAACCACCATCCATAAATTTGATGATGTTCGCACTGAAAAATCCTCCTTCGATACTAATATAAATGACTGCGAAAATTCCGATAAAGACTTTTTTAGTTCTCGATTTTAGGAACCAGAAAATCAAAAGAATCGTTGTCATCAGCATCGTGACAGTGATGGAAAGTCCGTAAGCAGCTTCCATTTTACTTGATTCTTTGAAGAATAAAACCACGACAAAGCAAAGCAATAACAATCCCCAATTGATCTTAGGAATGTACATTTGACCTTTGATTCCCGATGGATATTCGATTTCCTGATTTGGCCAAAAGTTGAGTGACATTGCTTCGGAAAACATCGTAAAAGCACCTGTAATTACCGCTTGACTGGCAATGATTGCCGCCATTGTTGCTAAAACCACGGCTGGAATAATAAACCATTCCGGCATAATTCCAAAGAATGGATTTTTACCTTGGAACACTTCATTGTAATTATTAAGAAGCCAAGCGCCTTGTCCTAAGTAATTCAATATCAGCATTATCTTTACGAAAATCCAACTCACTCGGATGTTTTTGATACCGCAGTGTCCAAGATCAGAATACAAAGCTTCTGCACCAGTCGTACAAAGAAAAACGGCACCCAGAATCACAATCGCACTTGGAGAATTGTAGATTAATTTGACAGCGTAATAAGGATTAAAAGCCTTCAAGACCATCGGATGATCTATCAAATGAACCAATCCGAAACCTCCTAAAACCAAAAACCAAATGACCATAATTGGCCCAAAAAACTTACCAATGAAACTGGTTCCAAATTGCTGAACGAAAAAGATGATGACCAAAATCACCAATGTTATCGGGACAATTGGCGGTTTGTGCATTACGAGTTCTAGACCTTCTATAGCAGAAATTACTGTCATAGATGGCGTGATGATGCTGTCTGCCACGAGAGTTGCCGCACCAATGATTGCAATAATGTAGAGCCACTTTTTCTTAAATCGTTTGACGAGAGAGTACAGAGAAAGTATGCCGCCTTCGCCTTTGTTATCGGCTTTTAGGGCGATGATAACATATTTGATAGTCGTCTGCAAAGTCAAGGTCCAAATGATGCAAGACAATGCACCTTCAATATATTCTTCGGAGATGATGCCGCCAGCTTTTCCAGCGTTGATGATGGCTTTCATCACATACAACGGCGATGTTCCGATGTCTCCGAAAACGATTCCTAATGAAACCAAAACGCCAACTGCGGAAAGTTTTTTCAGGTCAAAATGACCGCTACTATCTTGCGACATAATTAATTATTCTAAAAAATAATTTTGCAAATTTAGATTATTTTATAGTCTGAAAATTTTTTTTAGTGAAAATGTAATATTGGAAGCTGAAATATTTTTCGTTTTAAATTTATTTAATTGACAATCAACTGTTTAATTTGTTTCTGAAAGTTTGATTAACTTGAAAATTTACAAATATTTGATGAAACTCCAGAATTTTCTTTTTTTGAGATAGTTTAAGTTTTGGTCATTTTCATAAGCTTCTCTTTCAAAGCTGATATTGCGGTAAGCGCTTTCTGGCTTTTTGTACTTGAGATATTTGATGTAATATTCTGAGAGATACCAAATGTAAAATGGGATGATTAATAATTCCAATTGCTGACGAATGTGGATTTTTTCGTGATTGATGAGAATCTTGTTTTGTCTGTACTCCTTTTTTCTCAGGAAAATAAACGGAAACAAAGTAATCCCCGAAATTTTAGTATTTTTGAGTAATCTTTGGCAGATGATTATCATTTTGAGAAGTTAGTGTTTAGATGTTAGAAATTAGATGGTAATTCTAAAATTTGATGGATAAGTTTGATTTGAAGACGAATCTGCAGCCCGACTTGAACGTAGCTCATTTTTTTCAGCTGGTAAAGCGGGGGCAAAAAATAGCGGGAGTGGAAGGAGGAAATAGCTGCCATAATAATTCTCATTAATAATCTACCAAAGATAAAAATTTTGGTACAGTTTTTTAACTTATGAAACTAAATGACATCAAAGAGAATGAGGACTTCTACTACAACGAGCAAGGTTACAAGGTTTTTACGGAGAAATTCCATCTGAAACGTGGCTATTGCTGTAAAAGTGGTTGCAGACATTGCCCGTATGGCTATGATAAAAAGACGGATACATTTATTAAAAAATCTAAATAATTTTAAATTATGAAAAAATATTTCTTCATATTACTAGCAGCGGTTTCTTTGGGAGTGACTTCTTGTAGCCCTTTCCAAGTGAAATCAGATTATTCTGCCACGGCAAATTTTGCGAATTATAAAACTTATTTGCTGAGAACAGACGATTTGAAATTGAATGACCTCGACAAAGACAGAGTTTTGAATGAATTGTCTAAACAATTGCAATCCAAAGCTTTAACTTCTGGTCAAAATCCGGATTTGATTGTGAATGTAAAAGCATCGCACAAAAAAGTTCAAGACATTACGACTTCTATGGGAGGCGGAATGGGCTGGGGTTGGGGACGACCTTGGGGCTGGGGCGGCGGCTTCGGGATGGGAAATACTTGGACGAACAATTACAACAGCGGAACCATTGCGATCGACATCGTGGATGCGAAAACCCAAAAATTGGTTTGGCAAGGTATCGGAAGTGGACTTTCTGTAGACTCTCCAAAGTCTAAACAAAAACAAATCCCGCAAGTTGTGGCTGAGATAATGGCTAATTATCCGCCGAAGAAAGGGAAATAGTTTTTTAGACTTACAGATGATAGACTGATAGATTATAGACAAATAAAACCGCCTTGTTATTTTAGCAAGGCGGTTTTTTTATTCGGAAATTTTGATGACCAGAAGTTCTTTTGCTTCTTTCAAAATCTCTGATTTTCTAGCTTCATTCAAATCCAGAACGTCTAGTAAATTCTGATTGTTGAATAATTCTTTGACCAAAACACATTTTTTTTCCAGCAATTTTTGTTTCTGTTTTCCGTCCAAAGTCGTGAGGCAAGTAATTGGATAAAGCGCATTTTGGTCAACCAAACTTTTGATATTCTTATCTTTTGGATAATCCCAAGACAACAATCTGAGTCCGTAATATTCTCCAAAAGCCACAGAATCTTTAGTAAAATAAGTGTTTGTGATGAGCCATCCATCTGTAAATTCGGTTTGAGTTCCAAAGAGATTATATTGAATGTTGGAAATGTCTTTGATTCTCGACAAAACGTACATCGGCGTGGTGACGGAGATTTTTGTGTCTTCTGCATTTCGGAATTTGCATTCTACCCAATAGGTTTTCTCGTCCTTTTTGGCGATGACGTCCGCTTCGTGCGTTACCGAGCGTCCTTTTATCAATTGTCCGGTTTCGGTTTTGTACCCGATATTTTGAAAAACTCTCGCAATCCACTGTTCGAAATAAAATCCCGCTGGTCCCAATTCCAACAATGCTTTTTTCAAACTGTATCTTGCTGCGACTGAGTTTGAGATTTTCTTCAGTTCGTCGAAAGCCAGTTTGTAAATTTCGCGTGTTGTGACGCCTTCGATACAATTTGGTAAAATATTATCAATGACTTTTTTGATGGAATTTTCTTCCGTTCCAGAATTCCGAAGTGAGTTTTCCAGTTTTGAGATTTCAAATTCTACAATTTCGCCAGCGTTGTTTTTTATTTTCATAATTGGGTTTTTAAGATTTTCATTTAATTTTTATTGCTTTGAATCTAAATTGCTAAGTACCATTTTTCATTTTTAGGGTAATGTCACCAATGTTATAACTGTATATTGAGGCAGGTAAAAATGAAAAAGAAAGGTTATCTATTGTTTTTTCTCCCATTTGGTCAATAGAAGTCACCAAGGCTTTTTCAAACGAATTAGCTTTACAGAATTTTATCAAACTTTTCAGTTCATTAGGTTTATCAAAGTATCGATTGCTCCATTTTATTTCTACACCCCAGACAGGTTTGTATTTTTTATCATCCACTAAAACTAAATCTACTTCACCTTCGTTTTTGCCATCTTTCCATCGTGCGTATGTCAAATCCAATTTTTCGCGATGCATCCATTGAGATAAGACTGCTGTTTCTATCATATTTCCCATTTCACTATCTGTTTCGGAAATTGGAGAGAACAAAGCTGTCCGTAGCGATGGATTGGTCAGATATACTTTGAAACTTGTGATTCGCTTCAAACGTTTGGCACTTACATCAACCTTGTTTAATACTTTTATGAGAAATGCGGCTTCTAGGTATTCTAAATATTTTTTGAGTGTGTCTTTCTGTATTCCACTTTCTCTACTCATTGTTTCGTACGAAAACTCATTGCCTGTATTATAGGCAATATAGGTGAAAAATCGGTTTAGTTCCTGTACATCTTTTATGCCGTATAGGCTTGGCAGGTCACGCAAAAGTACCTTGTCTACAATATCATTTTTTACATATCTACCCATATCGCTTTGAATCTTTTCGGATAAAACGACCTCAGGATAACCTCCGAAATTTAAGTAGTGTACAAATTCTTTATTCAGCACTTTAATATCGTGAGTAAGGCAATATGGTATTTGTTGTTCTCCATAAGTAATCTTCCCATCATAAATGAGGTGATTCATCTCCTTTAGGTGGATATATTCTTGAAAAGTAAGCGGAGGTAACATAAAATCAGTAAATCTGCCAGCGCCACTTTCTGTACTATGCCATTTGAGAGCTGCTGCAGCCGACCCAGATACAATGAATTTTGTTTCAGGAAATGAATCCACGAGTACTTTTAGATGTCTTTCCCAGTCTTTAAGATATTGGATTTCATCAAAAAAAACAAAGCACCCATCAAGATTGTTTAGGTTGAGTGATTCTTTGCAAAGGTTTAAAATATCTTCTAAACTTAGATGAACATAAATGGGATTGTCTATGCCTATGAAAAAAATTTTTTGTGGATTTACTTTTTCCTTTATCAATTGTTCTATACTGTGGAAAAGCATCACTGTTTTCCCTACCCGTCGTGGTCCCATTAGTACTAATGCTCTTTTTACATTGTTCTCTATTACAAAAGGATAGAACAGTTTAAAATATAGACGCTTTGACATCGAGCTATATGTTTGGGGTATTTGCATATTTATCCACCAAGGATTTTCATAACGCAAACGCTCGATTATTTTATTTATAGGAATAAGGCTTGAAATATTCATAAATGTATTTAATTTATCCAAATATAACAAAATAAATAGATTTAAATCTTCTTATTTTATATAAAATTGGTTGTATAGGTGATTTTGGCTCTTAATGTCTATCTTAAATTGAATTATTGCTCTACAAACCACACTTCAAACCGACTTCCTTTTTCCAAAGGTTTATAATTAAGGTAACCTTTATGAGCTTCGATAATACTTTTGCTCAAAGTTAAACCAATTCCAGAACCGCTGATTCTGGTTGTGAAAAACGGGAGGAAAATCTTGTCTTTGATTTCATTTGAGATTCCGATGCCGTTGTCTTCAACGCTTAATAAAATTCTTTTGTTGAATGTTTTTATTTCTGTTTTAATTATTTTTTCTGAGTTGTCGGCAACTGCATAAATTGCGTTTAGATAAAGATTAATCAAACATCTTTCAATCATTTTCTGGTCAGCAAAAATCACTTGGTTTTCCAGAGAATTGATGATTTTAATCTGATTTTTTTCGAATTCCGGTTTGAGGAAATTAAGCGCAGATTCTACAATTTGCGTCAAAGAAATAGTTTTGAACACAGGTTTTGGAAGTTCAGCGACTTGGCGGTAATCGTCCACAAAATTCAGTAATTGTTTGGATTTTGAATTGATAATCATTAAGCTTTCCTTCATTTCCTCTTGGTCTTCTTTTTCAACAACTTCTTGATTTGCAATATATTCAAGATTTTGAATCAAGCTGTTCACAGGCGTTAAAGTATTCAGAAGTTCGTGAGAAATCACTTTCATCAAATTATTCCAAGCGAGTTTTTCTTTTTGCTCGATAATTTTCTGAACAGATTCCAGACTGATGATGCAGAAACGGTTTTTGACATTCTGAACTTTTTTGGTTCGAAGAGAAAATGATTGTTTTACATTTTCATTAATCGAAATATCAAAAAATTCCTGCGAGTTTTCATAGTTAGTTTGTTCAATGATTTTATAAAATTCTGACGTTTTGGATTCATATAAATCCCAAGAATTATATTTTGGAATTTGCAGAATTTCCAGAAAAACTGGATTCACATAAAAAACTTCCCACTGATTATTTTTCTCGGAAAGAATCATCAATCCGATTTCCAATTGATTCAAAATTTCTTCGTACAAAAGTTTGTAAGATGACAAAGATAAATGTTCTTCTTTGCTTTGATAATAAAGTTTTACAGTATTATCAACCAAATTATTTTCCTCAGTTTTAGGAAATAATGAAAAATCTTTTTTCTGGATTGCCAACAATATCTTCTCACTTTTCTGAATAAATAATAAAGCTGAAACCTGCGCCAAAACGATACAACCAATTGTTATCATCGTAAACAAACCGAAATTTATCCATTTGTTTTGAGAATAAAAATCAAACGCAAAAATCCCGCTGACAATCGCCAGGAGAATAAATAACAGCCAAATAAATTGTTGTTTGTTCATTTTAATTTTATTGTCCAGCCTTGTCAAGGTTCAAAACCTTGACAAGGCTAATTTTTAACTTCCATCTTCCATCTCCCAACTTCCCGCTTTATCACAATTCAAATTTTTCCATTCTTCGATACAATGCCGCTCTGGACAATCCCAAATCTTCTGCCGCCAAAGAAATGTTTCCACGGTGTTTTTTCAAAGCTTTTTTGATGAGAATTTCTTCCATTTCTTCGATGTTGAGATTGACTATTGGTTTATCAGAATCATCATCTTGAGGCATCAATAATTTCAAATTTTTCTCGTTGGAAAGAATCACGCTTCTCTCGATGCAATGGTCAAGTTCACGGATATTTCCAGGCCAAGAATAGGTTGTGAGTTCATTAGTTAATGATTCATTCAAAGCTAAATCTTCCTTGTGGTATTTCTGCCTATACTTTTCTAAAAAATAATTCGCCAAAGTCGGAATATCTTCCAATCGTTCTCTCAAACTCGGAATTTGTAATTCAACCGTATTAATTCTATAATATAAATCTTTTCTAAAACGATTTTCTGAAACTGCTTTTTTAAGATTTTCATTCGTCGCAAAAATAAATCTCACGTCCAAAGTTCGTTCTTTGTTTTCTCCAATTCTAGTCAGTTTTCGATTTTGAATCAAGCTCAATAATTTAGTTTGAAGATGAAGCGGAAGATTCCCGATTTCATCCAAAAATACTGTTCCATTCTGCGCATTTTCAATCTTCCCTGAGTAATCCTGATTCGCATCTGTAAAAGCTCCTTTTTTATAACCAAATAATTCGGCTTCAAAAAGATTTTCGGACAGACTTCCCAAATCGATGTGAACGAAAGGCTGGTTTTTTCTTTCCGACAATTCGTGAATGTGTTCTGCGAGGACATATTTTCCAGTTCCGTTTTCTCCTAAAAGTAAAATATTAGCATCGGTCGGCGCAACTTTTGTAATTTGTTCCATCACTTCCTGCATTGCAAAAGACGCAGTTTCCAGCTGGTATTGATTGGTTTTTATGCTGACATTTTCCCATTGATTCAATTTTTTGTTTTTTCGGGAAATATCAACTGCGAGATTTACTGAAGCGTATAATTTTTCATTATTCCAAGGTTTCAGAATAAAGTCGGAAGCGCCATTTTTCAAAGCTTCAACCGCCAATTCCACTTCGCCGTAAGCGGTCATCAAAATAATCGGAAGTTGAGGTTCCAAAGTTTTGATTTCATTCATCCAATACAATCCGTCTTGTCCGTTTTCAAAACCTTTCCGAAAATTCATATCGAGAAGAACCGTATCAATTTGATGTTCCGCTAAAAACTTCAGAATATTTTTAGGCTGACTGAGACAACTCACTTCCGTAAAAAATTTCTTGAGCCAAACTCTCGCCGAAAATAAAATATCCTCGTCGTCATCAACAATTAAAATATGAGCTTCTTTTTTTCGCATCAGGATATAAAATCTAAATAGTTATTTTGATTAATGATTGTAAATTCTGCCTCTGGATAAGCTTTCGCAAAGGCAGTTGGGATTTTTGCCTTGTCAGATTTCCACTTGGTTTCCCACGCTTTTATGTTTTGATAATTGTCGATTTCCAGCAAGTCTATTTCTTGCCCGTCGTAAGTTCTCCAAAAATGATATTGCGGATATTGCAGGTTGGAAGCGTTGGATTTTATCCTTTCCGAGATGAAATATTGCTCCCACAATTGCCCCACATCATTCCTTTGTGAAAGAAGATTGAAGTTGTTGATGAGCGCGTTTCGGATGCCGTTGTCGTAGAAGTACCATTTTTTACTTTTGGTGATTTCCTTTCTCAGATTTTTGCTAAAACCACTTATTGGAAAGATGATGTACACTTTCGACAGCAAATCCAAATATCTATCGACTGTTATTTTGTTGATTTGCAGTGCGTTGCTTAGTTCTGTTGTACTCACAAGATTTCCACATTGGAAAGCGAGCAACTGCAACAATTTGTACAAAACATCCGAACCCAAAACATTTTCGTACATCAGGATGTCTTTCAGAAGGTAATTTTCTACCAGCTGTTTCAGGTAGTTTTGTTTCTCTTCCAAGGTTTCCAAGTGCCAAAGTTCGGGGTAACTTCCATAGATGATTCTTTCCTCAAGATTATTTTTGGTGTCGAGGAGATTTTCTGTTTCCGACAATTCTTTTTGAGCAATTGGAAACATTTGAAAATCCATATTTCGTCCTACCAAAGGCTGTCCAGAGGAATTTTGCAAATCAAAACTACTGCTTCCTGTGACGATGATGTTGAGCGGTTCAATATTATCAATCATCAATTTAAGAATATTTCCTATGTCTGGAATTACTTGCGCTTCGTCTATCATCAGCAGTTTTTTGTTGCCAATCAATCGCTCATAATTTTTTACCGTACGAGTTTTCAAAAGTTCTTGCACGTTCATATCTTCACCTTGGAGGATGACAGCATCGCCCGAATGTTCCGAAAAGATAGTTTTGAGCATTGTGGATTTGCCGGTACGTCGCGTTCCAAAAATCCTTATAACCTTTTGTTTATGCAGGTTTTTCTCAATTGTTTTCTTTAGATATCTTTGAATATTCATCTCATCGATTTGAAGAAGCAAGTTAATAAAAATAATTTTAACTGACCTAATTAATAGTAATTAGGTCATTAAAGTGACTTAATTAACATTAATTAGGTCATTGAAGTGTCTTTGTTTATAATAATCGAGTCGTATTTGAGTTTTTTATTAGATTAGAAATCACTTTAATTTAGAGCCAGATAAAATTTATAAGAATTGATATTAAATAATTTAAAAAAGCTCTTACTCATCATTTATCAATAATAATTCATCTGTTCATTTCCGCACAAAAAGTGTCCGATAATGAACAGTCTTAAAATTAATAAAATTATATTTAATCACATTTTCAGAGAGTTATGAACTTATAAATCTCTGGCATCTACATTGTGTAATAGTCTGTAAGTAAATAAGTTATCTTAAATATGGATACGAAAATAGTAAAAAAGAAATCTAAACTAAAATTAATATTAATTATCGTTGTCTCTGCTTTGGCAGTTTCACTTTTTGGATGGTACTTTCTGAATCAGAAAAAAACTTACAATGTTAAATTGGAAGACATTCAAACGGATGAAGTGACGAATGGGAAATTTGAAGATATGCTGATGGTGACGGCGCAAACTCAATCTCTTAATTCTTCTTTGGTTAATGTTTTGGAAGGTGGAGCTGTGAAAGAAATTTTTGCGGAAGATGGACAAATGTTGACAAAAGGACAACCGATTGCAAGAGTTTACAATCCGAATACGGAGTTCAATTATCTGAATCAGGAAACGGGAATTATGCAACAAATCAGTCAGATGAGAAGTTCGCTTTTGGAACTGAAAAATCAGGAATTCAATCAAGATAAAGAATTATTGCAATCTCAAAATGATTACAATACGGCGTTGCAATCTTTCAACCTTCAGAAAAGATTGTACGATGCGGAAATCGGAAAGAAAACCGATTATGATATCGCATTACAAAATCTAAATTATCAGAAGCAAAGAAAAGTGATTGTGGAAAATGGTGCTTCAAGTGAAAAATCTTCGAGAAATTCTCAGTTTACTGCTATCAATAATTCTATTAACCAAATGGAAAAAAGCTTGAATATCCTTCGTTCCAACAAAAATAATTTCTTGATAATGTCACCGGTTTCGGGAAGATTATCGTCATTTAATATTTCATTAGGACAGAATCTGACAAGTGGAGAAAGCATCGGAAAAGTAGATTTGATGGGCGGTTACAAGCTGATTGCAAAAGTGGATGAATATTATATCAATAAACTCACAAACGGAATCAAAGGAAGTTTGGAAAGTAATGCGAAACAATTTGATGTCATCATTACCAAAATTCTTCCGGAAGTGAAAGACGGACAATTTTCTGTGGAACTTAATTTTGTTGACGTAAAACCTGAAAATTTAAAAATCGGGATGACGTTCGGCGTGAAATTGAAACTTTCTGCTGACACACAAAGTGTGATGATTCCGAAAGGAAACTTCTACAAAGACACCAACGGGAAATGGATTTTTGTACTTAAAAATAACAAAGCTGTAAAACGAGACATCAGCCTTGGAAGGGAAAACCAAATGTATTACGAAGTCATTTCAGGATTGAAACAAGGTGAAACGGTCATTACATCAGATTATACTGAACTTAAGAAATATGAGATATTAGATATTCAAAAATAAACTTGAAACTATAAAAATATAACAATGCAAAAATTATTATTACTAATCATAGTTACCGTTACGGCAATATTTGTAAAAGCGCAAAACGCATCGAAAACGAATGAGAATCTGGAAAGCAAAACTATAACTTTGGAACATTTTGATTCTATAGATTCCGAAATGGTTTTCAATGTAGAAGTGATAAAGTCTGATGAAGAAAAAGCTGTGATTACAAGCAATGTTCTTCGTTTTGTTGAGATCATTGTCAAAAATAACACGTTGAAAATTGGCTACAAAGAAAGTCGGTCACTGGAGAATGTGGAAACTAGAATTGTGATTTATGCAAAAGATGTAAAATCTGTGCACGCCGGAGTTGGGTCTGTTGTGAAAATCAAAGACAACTTTGATACTCAGGAATTTTCTACGGAAAGTGGCGGAAAAATAGTTGGTGATTCCAATGCGAAAAGTATTGTTATCAATACCGAATCTGGAGGCTCTGTACTAGGAACTGTAAATACTGAAAGTCTTGTGTTGAACGCACAATCTGGGAGTAAAATTGATATTCAAGGAAAAATTAATTCTGCGAAAATCACGTCTGAAGGTGCATCCAGAATCATTGCGACCAAAACTAATATTTCTGTTGCGAATGTGACTGCAGAATCAGCTTCATCAGTTACTTTGACTGTTTCTAAAGAACTCACAGCTTCTGCAAGTTCGCTGGCGAAAATCAGATATAAAACTTTGTCGGGAATCAAACTTTCTGCTGACAGAGATTCCGGTGGGACAATCGATTCAATTTAAACTATAATTTCAAAAAACTCAGATTTTAAATGATGACCTTGAAGATGATTTATAAAAGTATATTGATACTGTTGATGCTTTTATTTGCTGTGAATCTGAAATCTCAATCAAAAGTTGATATGGAATTCAGTCCTAATATTTCGACCTATTCGATTGTTGAATATTTGGTTGCAAAAGAGCAGGGAAGACTTTTCTATATTGATGGAAAAACAGACATTAGTTATCTTCCGTTAGCAGATTTGGCCAATCGGGAAATGGAAAAATATGATAATTCTAAAATCATAAAAGCGATGCAGGATTATCTGAAAATCGCTGGCCAGCAACAGGATTTGTCTTATCAGGCTTTATTGAAACATAATGTTTTTCCCGCAAAAGGATACGCTTTCCCAATTGAGGAAAATGATATCGCAAAAAAAGAAGCTGTGGAGAAATTTGCAGAACAGTTGATGGAATTTTACATCGAAAGAAATTTGGGGAAATTCTTCAAAGACCAAAGTAATTTTATAGAAGGCGCAAAGAACGAGGTGAGAAAAAATATTCCTGCTTCTTATATGTCTAAAATGGAAAAATATTATGGACGAAAATTTCTGGCTTACAGATTTTACGTTAATCCGTTTGATGTTTTGCCTTACGGCGAGGTTTTCTGGCACGGCAACGGACCGATGTTCAAGTCGGACAAAGGACAAATCGCAAATATGATTAGCAGTGCTTATGTTCCGTTGAAAAAGAGAAATAATATTAAAGACTACACAGAATTTGGATTCAATCATCCGGAAACGACCAACTTTTTAGTTACACACGAGTTCGGGCATTCATTCGTCAATCAATATTTAGGTCAATACGAAGCAAAAATCAATCAAAGTAATAACCTGATGTCTGAAGCTTTTATTGATAAAATGGACGGACAAGGTTACTCTTATTGGCCTTCTTGTGTGGGCGAGCATATCGTAAGAAGTGGAGAAATCAGAATTGCTTTGGCTAACGGAAATCCCGAATTGGCTAAGAAGCTAAGACAACAACATATCAAAGAAAACTTTTTTGTCCTCATTCCAGACTTCGAAAAGAAAATGGAAGAGTATGAAAACAACCGGGAAAAGTATAAAAAATTTAAAGAATTTGTTCCTGAGTTGCTGACTGTTTTAGACAAAACAAGTGTAGAAAAAGTAAGAGAAAAACTGGGTTTGCCTAATGAAAAATATCAGATTACTTTGACTCTCACCGTTCTTGAAAATAGCGGAGATGTTTACATCACAGGAAATCAATCGGCAATCGGTTCTTGGAATCCTCAGAAAATTAAACTTGATAAAATCAGCGAAACAACGCGACAAATTACTTTTACAACTTATCCGGATTTGAGATTTAAATTTACCAAAGGAAGTTGGCAGACGGAAGGAGTAATTGATGGAGTCGAAGAAAGTAAAGACGTGCACTTGCCAATTGATAAAAATACAAACCTGAATTACACTATCAAAAACTGGAAACAATAATTAACAAATCTAAAAAATATACTAAAATGATAAACATTCAAAACCTTTCAAAAGTCTATAAAACCGAAGATGTTCAAACCAACGCATTAAACAATGTAAGCCTTAGCATAAAAGAAGGCGAATTTGTAGCGATAATGGGACCTTCCGGTTGTGGAAAATCTACTTTTCTTAATATTCTAGGACTTTTGGACAGCGCTTCCTCGGGTTCTTACCAATTCGAATCGGTAGAAACTATCGGAACTTCTGAAAAGAAAAAATCGGACATCAGAAAGAAAAATATCGGTTTCATTTTTCAGAATTTTAATTTGATTGATGAACTGACAGTTTACGAAAATATCGAACTTCCATTAATCTACAACGGCGTTTCTTCATCAGAAAGAAAAAAACGAGTAGAAGAAATTATGGAGAAAATCAACATCGCTCACAGAGCAAAACATTATCCACAGCAACTTTCCGGAGGTCAACAACAAAGAGCGGCGGTTGCAAGAGCTTTGGTAACCAGACCAAAATTAATCCTAGCCGATGAGCCAACAGGAAATCTTGACAGCTCTAATGGAAATGAAGTAATGAATCTTCTTGCAGAACTTCACAGAGAAGGTTCTACAATCGCGATGGTGACGCACTCTTCTTACGATGCAGGTTACGCTTCCAGAATTGTGAATATGAAAGACGGCGAGATTTTTTCAGAAGAACATTCTTCCCAAAGAAAAGATGTTTTCGAAAAAGCAGACGCAAAAAACTTCGAATAACTGTTAAATAAAGGATGTCTGATGATGAATGCTGGATGAAAAATTTCCGACATCCAGCATCCTTCCTGCAACAAAAAAATAAATTATGCTAAACAACTGGCTCAAAATCGCCTTCATCAATTATAAAAAGAATTGGCTTTCCACCATCATCAATCTGTTTGGATTGACGATTGGTCTGACCGGTTTTATGCTCATCTTAATGCATTGGAATGACGAAGAATCCTACGAAAAATGGAATCCGAAGAAAGATAATATCTATGCATTTCAGCAATATAATAAAAAGGAAAACACCTACAGCCCAAGTATTTCTTATCCGCTTGCCGACCGTGCTGTGAAAATGATTCCTGAAATTAAAGATTTTGTATTGTTCAGTGGCTCAGGGATGGGATTCAAAATGGCAACCAAAAACAAAACCATGTATCAGAAGGAGGGAATGACAGTTTCCGAAAATTTTTTCAATTTTTTTCCTTTTAAGTTGATTTCTGGGAGTTATAAAGATGCTTTGAAAAATGAAAATTCTCTTGCACTTTCTACAAAAGCGGCAAAGAATCTATTTGGAAAAACAGATGTGGCGGGAGAAAGCGTAAAATTTGATGGGGACAATTTTGTAGTTACCGCTGTTTATGAGTTACCTAAAGAAAATAGTGTCATAAAGCCAGAATTTGTGATTTTAGCATACGAGCAAATTAAAAATGATAAAGAATCTTGGGGTAATTTTAATTACGGATGCTTTTTTCTACTGGATAAAAATGCGAATACAGAAACAGTTCAGAAAAAACTCTATGATGAAGTGTTTTTGTACAGAGCAAAAATAAACGCAAAAGGAGCCGGAATTACACCTGAAAAATACTTGGAACTTTACGGTCCGCGAGGAAGTTTGTTGACGCCGATAGACCAAATGAAACTTCACGGGAAAGCCTATTGGTTTGGGACAGGTGATCTTAAAACAATGATCATTTTGTTCACACTTTCGGTTTTGATTGTTGTTTTGTCCGCCATTAATTTTATCAATCTGAAAACTGCTCAGGCTTCTCAACGTGCCAAAGAAATTGGGGTTAGAAAAGCAATTGGAAGCACAAAATCGAGTTTGGTTTTACAGTTTCTTTTGGAAACATTCCTCATTTGTTTCACTTCCTATTTACTGGCTTTGGCTTTGACGGAACTTATGTTGCCGAGTTTCAATAAGTTTTTTGCCAAAGAAATTGTTATGAATGATTGGCACATTTACTTCTATTCATTCGTGATGGTTTTGGCGGTGACATTGATTTCAGGATTGATTCCAGCAACTTATCTCTCAAATTTCAAAGCGATTGAAACTTTGAAAGGAAACTTCGCACGAAGCAAACACGGCGTTTGGTTGAGAAATGGAATTCTGACTTTACAATTAATTATTTCGTCCTTCTTCATTATTGCAAGTTTAATTGTGAGTTCGCAAGTGAAGCATATGATGGATAAAGACCTCGGCTTCAATGGAAAGCAGGTTTATTTAGTGACTTTCAGTGAAAATGTTCCTCAGCCTTGGCTAAAATATGAGCGTATTAAAAATGAAATGCGAAAAATAGAAGGCGTTGCCGATGTTTCTTATGGTGAAGCGGTTGCAGGAAGTTACCGTTACAGCAATTCCAATATGGATTATATGGACAAAACCATCTATGCACAGCACGGCTCAATGGATTATGATTATCTCAAATTTATGGGAGTCAAATTGAAAAGCGGTCGTTGGCTTGATTCAAAATTGGCATCCGACACAATCAATAATGTTTTGGTTAATGAAACATTTGTGAAGCAATTCGGATGGAATGACAATCAAGCCTTTAAAAATGAATTTCGTCCAGGTTTTGACGAGAAACCTTATAAAATTGTGGGAATTGTGAAGGATTTTAATATCCAAAGTTTGAAAACGGCAGTAGAGCCAATGATCTTTTTCCACTACCGCGCCACTTCTTGGAAACGGTATAATGTCTATAACATTCAGCTGAAAATAAAACCAGAAGATATCGATGGAACGGTGAAAAGAATCAAAAAATATTGGCAGACTAACGTCGAAACTGGTTATCCGTTTGAGGCTTATTTTATTGATAAACAATTTGCAAAAACCTTTGAGAAATATCAAAAACAACAAACGCTTTTTACCATTCTTAATGCAATGGTTCTGATGGTCGCATTACTCGGATTATTCGCATTGTCATCATTAATGATAGAACAAAAACTGAAAGATGTTGCCATTAGAAAAACCTTGGGTGCATCAGACAAAACTTTGATTATCGGATTAACGAAACAATTCCTTTGGATTACCTTGATAGCAGTTTTAATCAGCATTCCAATCAGTTATTATCTGATGAATGAATGGCTGAAAGATTTCGCTTACCGAATTGAGATGCCGGTTTTTCCATTCATTCTGAGTTTGATTTCATTATTGATTCTGACATTCGCAGTGGTGAGCATCAAAGCCTACCAAGCCACAAAAGTGAATCTTGTGAAATATCTAAAATACGAGTAAAACGGGGAGGTTTGAAGAAGGGTGCTGGATGTTTTTTTACTCAGAAATTAAACTTCCATCTTCCCTCACCCAACTTCCCACCCAAAATCATTTATCAACTATCATTCATCAATTATGATTAAAAACTGGCTCAAAATAGCATTCATCAACTACAGAAAAAACTGGCTTTCCACCATTATCAATATCTTGGGACTGAGTGTTGGTCTGTGTGTTTTCTTGTTGATTTTCATCCATTGGCAAGATGAAAAGTCTTACGAACAGCACAATCCGAATAAAGACAATATCTATCTCGTAGAAAACAAAAATGGAGATTTTGGAACAATGGTCGTTTCCAGTTTTCCGGAACTGTCGGTCTCAAAAGAAAAATTCTCTGAGATAGAAGATTACACGATTGCCAATATTTGGGGTGGTTACAAAGTGCGATTGATGGCGGGCGACAAATCAACTTTTGTGACCCCTTGCCGGGCTTCAGATTCTGTTTTTGATTTTTTTCCTTTTCAGAAAGTAGCGGGAAGTTTTAAAAATACCATCAACGACAAGTCAAAAATTGCAATTTCGGAAGAGACCGCGAAATTACTTTTCGGGGATGAATATAAAAATTGCGTTGGGAAAACAGTGATGTTGGATGACCCGAATGCAAAGCCTCTCGTGGTGACAGCAGTGTTCAAAAACCCAGAAGCCAACAGTGTTTTCAAAGCGGGATTCATTATGAGAAATCAAGGTTTGGAGGGAAATGGCAATGCCAATACACAGTGGACGAACTACAGTTATGTCGGATATTTCAAGCTGAAACCTGGGACAGATGTCAAAAATCTGGAAAAGAAATTGTCTACCCAAATGGAAGAGCAAGAAAAAATTGCAACGGAAAGTTGGGGCGAAGTTTACGATCCGACAAAGAAAGCCGAAGTTTTCCTAACGCCTATCAGCAAGATGAAACTGGACGCCAAAAGCGAAGGCGTGAGCAAAGGCGACAAAAAATCGATAATGATTTTGCTGAGTTTATCTGCTTTGATTTTGTTGCTTTCAGGAATTAATTTAATCAATCTAAAAACGGCGCAGGCTTCCCAGCGAGCGAAGGAAGTTGGCGTGCGAAAAGTAATTGGAAGCACAAAATCAAAATTGGTTTGGCAGTTTTTGATGGAAACTTTTATGATTTGCTTTGTAGCTTACATTGTGGCTTTTGCGATGGTAGAATTTCTGCTTCCGAGTTACAACAAATTCCTCAACAAAGAAATCAAACTCAATGATCCAAATCTCTTTGTTTACACCGGATTGTTACTGATTGTTTTTTCATTGATTTCAGGATTGATTCCGGCACTTTATCTTTCTAATTTCAAGCCAATTAATACTTTGAAAGGTAATTTTGCAAGAAGCAGAAGCGGAGTTTGGTTAAGGAATTTCATTCTGACTTTGCAACTCATCATCTCATCTTTTTTCATCATTTGTTCATTGATAATCCATACGCAGGTGAGTTATATGACCAATAAGGATTTGGGATTCAAAGGCGATCAGGTGATTCACATCCAATTCAAAAAAACCGATTGGCAGAATGATTTTAATTCAAAAAAATACATCAGACTGAAAAATGAAGTTTCGAAAATCGCAGGCGTAGAAGATATTACGGGCTCTGTAAACACCATAGGATGGGGAATTTCAAATGCGTCTAATGTGAAAAATGCGTTGGACACCACAAAGTCAGTCCCAAATGTTTTGGTTGGCGGAATCGATTACAATTATTTCAAATTTTACAAGATGAAATTCGCTTCCGGTCGTGATATCGATTTGCGCTTGGCGTCAGACACAATTTCCGGAACTGTTGCCAATGAATCATTCATCAAAAAAATGGGTTGGAACAAAGATCAGGCAATCGGAAAAGAAGTTTTCCCAGGTTGGGAAGAGAAAAAGAAGTATAAAATCATCGGTGTTGTCCAGGATTTTTACCTCAACGGCGTCGATAAACCTGTGGAACCAATGCTGTTTTTCAATTACGACAGAAACTGGGCAAAAAATAATATGGGAAATCTTCAGATTAAAATTTCCAAAAACGACATCAATGGAACTTTGGAACGAATCAAAGAATTTTGGATCACCAAAGCAGAACCTGGCTATCCGTATGAATTTGAATTTATTGATAAGCAATTCGCGAAAACATTCGATAAATTTAAAAAACAACAGACGCTTTTCACCATTTTAAATATCGTGGTTTTGGTGATTGCATTATTAGGATTATTCGCCTTGTCATCATTATTAATAGAACAAAAGCTAAAAGACGTTGCCATCAAAAAAACCTTGGGAGCGGACGAAAAAACGATTGTCTGGGATTTAACGAAAAGATTTTTACTGATTTGTATCATTGCGGTTTTAATAAGTATGCCTTTCGGATATTACGCAATGAACGAATGGCTGAAAGATTTCGCTTATAGGATTGATATGCCCGTTTGGCCTTACGTTCTGAGTATGATTTTATTACTGATTTTAACTTTCATAGTAGTGAGTTTCAAAGCGTATCGCGCGACCAAAATCAATCTTGTCAAATATCTGAAATACGAGTAAAGCAGGAGGTTTGATGATGGAAGCTGGAGGTTTTTTTATATCATATTTAAAACATCCAGCTTCCATCATCCATCTTCCAACCAAAATTTCCACAATGAAAAAACTATTCTTCATATTCATCATCAATCTTTTCCCCGCACAGGAAAGTTGGACGCTGAAACAATGTCTGGATTACGCGTCTGCCAATCATCCTTTGGTGAAGCAATCTGCCATCAATATTCAAAAAAATGAGAGACAGATTTCTGCTTCCAAAGGAATGTTGTTACCATCTGTAGATGCTGGAGTTAATCACAATTACAATTTTGGAAACGGAATCAATCCGCAGAATAACCAGCGCGAGGCCATCAACACGCAAACCGACAATCTCTATGCTCAAGCGAATTGGGAACTTTTGAACTGGCGAAATTATCTCAATATTTCTCTGTCCAAAATCAACAAAGAAACTTCTACGTTCCGAATGAAGCAAACGCAAAATGAGATTAAACTGAATGTCATTCAGATGTTTTTCACTTACCAAAACAGCAAAAGTTGGCTCGAGGTTTTGCAAACGCAATTAGCCGGAATCGAAGACCAAATCAAACGCACAGAAAAAGAAGTTGAAATTGGGAATCGGCCGAAAAGCGATATTTATGACATCAAAGCCAACCTCGGAACAATGCAAGAACAATGGGTTTCTGCGAAGAATCAAAGAGATCTTTCGAAAATCAATTTGCTTAATGCTTTAGCGATTACAAAAGACACTTTGGATTTTTCGATGACCGAAGAAAACCTTGCCGTTTCAAATTTTAACGATGCCAATTTCATCCAAAATCTTCTCGAGAAAAATCCCGCTTATCAAACGACTTTGGCGGAAATCAAAGCGCAACAAAAAAGTGTGGATGTTGCAAAATCTGCCTATTTACCAACGTTGAACGGTTCTTACACTTGGTCCAGTTTTTACAACAAGATTTTGGGAGAACCAGTAATTAATTTTTCCGAACAAATCAAAATGAACAAAAATCAACAGTTAGGTTTTGGGCTCAATATTCCGATTTTCAACAAATTACAAGTGAAAAATAATGTCGAGATTGCGAAGCTGAACGTCATCAATTCCAATTACGACAAAGATATTGTGATTAACAATCTCACTCAAAGTATCAATTCCATCAAAACCCAATTCTTGAATGCGCAGGAAAAGTACAATCTCTTGGAAGCCAACTTCGAAAATCAAAAACTCTCTTTCCAAAAATCCGAAGAAAAATACAAAGAAGGCTTAATGGACGCATACACATTTTTCGTTGTCAGAAATGGTTGGTTACAAGCAAATTACAATCTCATCAACAGCAAAAATGATGTCATCCAACAAACAGAATTGCTTAAAGTTTTCGAAGCTGGATTTTAAAAAAAATACATTTTAATTTTATATTATTTTCTCAAATCCTTTCGATGGCTCACACTTCGGAGGGATTTTTTCATTTAAATAAATTTGGGCGCCTTTATCCGCCTTCCGTTCCCAATCTTTTTTGCTCACGATTTCCCTCTAATTAGAACCAAAGTCAAAGCAAAAAAGGATTTCC
>JAGNPP010000125.1 GCA_017989575.1 Chryseobacterium sp. | reverse complement strand
AAATCTCTTTTATCTTAGTTATTGTGTTCATTTATTTTCTTTTATATAATTATTTAGAGCATTGTTTTGAACATAGAGTCTCACGCAGCCCGACTTGAACGGAAATCCTTTTTTTGCTTGGGCATTGGCGTTGGCTAAAAAAGATTGAGAGTGGAAGGCGGAAAAGCTGCCCAAAACAATGCTTCAAAATTTTATCAGTTTAAATATAATTCAAAGCCGCTTTTTCTTTTTTGAGTTTGCGTTTCTTTCTGCTTGGCATTTTCTCGTACAGATATTGGAAGATCACGTACATCACCGGAATGATGAAAATCCCGAAAACCACACCCGTAAACATCCCACCAACTGTACTGATTCCAATCGAATGATTTCCTTTTGCCGCCGCACCTTGTGACCAAACCAAAGGCAACATTCCAATGATGAAAGCAAATGATGTCATCAAAATTGGTCTTAATCTTAGTCTCGAAGCTTGAAGAGCAGATTCAATTAAAGTCTTGCCAGCTTTTCGTCTTTGAACTGCAAATTCCACAATCAGAATCGCATTTTTCGCAAGTAATCCAACGAGCATAATTAACCCAACCTGAACGTAAATATTATTGTCAATTCCAGCCAAACCTGTGAAAGCATACACTCCGAAAATACCTGTAGGAATCGTCAGAATAATTGCGAAAGGTAAAATGTAACTTTCATATTGAGCTGCCAATAAAAAGTACACAAACAAAATACTTAGAAGGAAAATGAATCCGGTTTGTCCACCAGTTTTGATTTCTTCACGCGTGATTCACAGGCGCTGTGATAGTTGTAAAACCATTGGTAATTCTCGAACCGCTCAAAGATGCTTTTGCCTGAGCTGCTGTAGCAACTGCAACGGCGTAATTGGCTTTTGCAGTTTTCAACTGAACGTCAGAAACCACTTTCTCCGCAACCAAAGTTGTGAGTCTATCAACTTCGACTTTCATTTTCTGAATGTTGGCGTTTGCCGCTTGTAGATTGGCACTTGCCATATTCACCTGTTCGCCGTATGATCTAGAATCGATTTTGAACAAAGGCTGTCCCGCTCTTACGAATGCGCCTTCCTCAACAAAGATTCTGTCCAGATATCCATCGACCTGAGATCTGATTTCTACATTGTTTTTTCCTTCCAAAGCGGTCGGAAATTCCTGAAAAGTTGAAGTGTTAGAAGTGATCACCGTGTAGACTGGTAATTCCAGAGCTGGAGGCAATGTTGCCGGGCCTTCCGCCGCTTTTGTGCAGTTTTGTAAAAGTATGATACTAGAGACAAGTACAATGAATTTTAGTTGAGTAATAGTTTTCATTTTGGGTTTGAATTATGAATTAAGTTAGATACGTTCTTAATAGTTTTGTAGTTACTTTTCCTAACAGTGTTAATGATTTGTTCAAAAAAATATAACATTAGGATTCTCTTAGATTTTTGTTTCCACGATACTTTGATTTATGTTATTATTATTAATTATTTATTTATAGTTGTTATAATATCTAACGGTGTTAATACTTGTAAGCAAGTTTATTCAACAAAGAAGGGTTCCGAATCTAATTGAAAATCTTTAAGATTAATTTAATGTTAATTTTCCTAACACTGTTAATTGATGATTCAAAAAAAATTACAATGACTTGATAAAAGCAGAAACAGTTTCGTCCAACGTTGTCTTGTTCATTGTAGAAGGAATATCCGCATTCCTCATCATCATTATAGAAATCAAACCGTGAACGGTTGAAAACAAGGCGTGAGAAGAGTGGCAGGCATTATCAGGATTTGAACCTTTTTTATTAATAATTTCCAATGTGCATTCGTAAAGCATATCTTGAAACGACGAGAATTCTTCCTTCATCATTCCTTTTCCGCTACATTGCATTCCAAGGCCAAACATCAATTGATAATATTCTTTGTTCTTAAAAGCAAATTTCCAGTAAGCATCCACAATTGCAATCAATTGATCTTCTGGCGTTTTGTGTTTTTTCTGTGCTTTCAGCAATTCGATGTGTAATTGATGGAAACCATTAAGAGAGATTTCATACAGAATCGCTTCCTTATTTTCGAAATAATCATACACTACCGGAGCGCTGTACTCAATTGCATCTGCAATCTTACGGATAGAAAGTGCGGCCCAACCTTCCGTCTTAGCCAAAGTGAAAGCCTCCTGCAAAATATTTGCACGTATAGATTCCTTTTCTCTTTGACGACGTTCGTGTAAGCCCATTATTTTAAATTTCTAACAGCGTTAGCAAAACTACAACTAAAAGTTATTACCCGCCAAATAATTTGACAGTTATTTGATTGCGAATAAAAATAGTTTTCGGAAAACCCTTTATTA
This sequence comes from Chryseobacterium sp., assembly GCA_017989575.1. Classification (GTDB taxonomy): domain Bacteria; phylum Bacteroidota; class Bacteroidia; order Flavobacteriales; family Weeksellaceae; genus Epilithonimonas. Next base: position 4,959 of record JAGNPP010000125.1, on the reverse strand, counting down.
ATGGTAAAACTGAGATTTAAAATTATCTTTAATGTAACTCATATAAAAATCGTTAAAATTTTAATCTCAATTCAATGGAGGCAAAGGTGCTACAATGGTGGTCTGCAGTAATTCTTTAGGCTCACTTTTATCTTCGTATTCGATAAAACCATTGTATTTATAAGACTTTTCCGAACCTTCGCCACAAGTGGTAAAGAATAAACTCTTCGTCGAAATACTGTTTTTATTAAAAGCTTTGTCAACAAAGGGTTGACCTGCCACTTTTATATATTTTCTCAAATACCGATTGTCATTGTATTGATCGTTTCGAAAATAGGCTTCGTTGTCCTTTGCATTTTTGCTGATGAACTGATAGGTTTTCTTGTCCAAACTGTAAGCTGAATTTTCGGGCGTTGGAAAATTATGATAATGTTTATTGAAGAAAACCCCGGTTTTATTGCTTTCTTTTGCTTGGTAATATTCCGATTTCATTTCGAGAATTTCTTTCCAGTTGTTGTCATTTTCATCCTCACTGCTTTTCGTGAAATCCCTGTCGTACATTGAGATGTTAAGGATTTTAGAATGGCCTTTAGATTTTACCATTCCGGTGAAGTTTTTTTCATATCTGCTTGGTTTGTTGTGGACGATGGCGAGGTCGTTGTAGTCTTTCGGAATCAAAAATTTTGTTTGATAAAAAGTGCCTTCCGCTAAATCGGATAGAATGATTTGAGTAGGCTTAGTCTTGGTTTCATAAACGTAAGGTGAAGCGAAACAGTTGGCATCGTCATTGAAAACAGCCTGCGGTTTTTCCTGGTCAAATTGAACTGCAGTTCCATCACGCTCAAATCCTGAAAAAAACATCGTTGCTGAATTTCCAATCGTCGGATTCTGATTACCGAAAATCATAAACAATTCCTGTTGGTCGGGATAGAAATTGATGTAATCTTTCTCAAAAGTGTAGGTTCCGAAAATTGCTGTCGCATAGCCATAAAGCATATAATTACCATCTTCAAATAAGCAAATTCCGTCGTTTCCGCCATATCTTCCAGCGATTTCCTTATATCGCTTATCCAAGTTCTGTTGACCAAATAGAAATGTGCAGGCGAACATTATTAACATCAAATATTTTTTCATAGTTATTATTTTTAATTAATCTGGAGAATGATTAATATTCACCCTCACATCATCTTTTTCTTTCTTAAAATTAATAATGGTAACGCCACCGGGAAACAAAATTTCAACCTCCAGAATATTCTGTTTCGGATAAGTATAAGTTACTGAAATCGGATAGTCGTTGAAACCGGCTATGTGTTTACCGGAAGGCATTTCTTTTTCCAGAAATTTCCCATCGTCATTGTCTTTGTTACGTTCGCGAAAAGCATTGTAGGCTTCATTCAAATCTTGGTTTGCATAAGTACATTCTGTTACAATTCCGTTTTCCATATTGCCACCTTTGTCTTTGCACTCCACGTACTTTGGAGGAAAACACTTGATGATCTTATCTGGTGTTTCTGGTATTTTGACAGGAATTATAACTTGAGGTTTTGGCGCCTTTATAGAATCACCAGTTGATTTTTTAACCTCGTGAGTTGTAATGTTTTCTTTAGTTGGAATAGTTTGGTTTTGTTGAGCGACAGTAGTTTTCACTTGCTTTTTTTCGCAGGAAAACATCAGAATAATCAAACCTAAAAATAATATTTTTTTCATCGATTCAAATTTTTTATTGTTTAATGAAAGAACTGTTCAACGCATCGCTGAATTCATAGCGCTTGTCATTTGGATTAATAATCCTTTTCAAAGTCTTGTCGGTTTTATGAAACTTGAGCATTGTAAAATCTGAAAAACCCCAGTAAATTCTCGTGAAAAAGTGGAAAGATGAGTAGGGAATTTTATTAAAATCAAAAAAGAAACTTTCGCCTCGTGAACCTGTGATTAGCAACTGATTGTTCGCCGGTTTTTCGATAATCAAGTAATGAAAGAGAAAGAAATTACCATTCTTGGTTGTCACCAATTTAGATTCTTCCATCTCTTTTCGTTCGATTATTTTTAATGGTTTTAATTGATTATTGATGATGGTGAAAGCTTTATAATCTTCAATGTCAGCAATATTGTCAAAGTAGATTTTGACCTCGTTTTGATTCACTTTTTCATCAATTAGGTAGATGTAGGAGAATTTATTTTCCGATATTTCCTCGGGCGTCAGTCTGTGCGTGTCATAATCCAAATAAGAATTGTCTGGCATATCCGAATATAAAATCAAAGTGTCCTTATCCATTTTGAATTTGCCTTTGGATTTTGACTCGTAGCCAACGTCATCGCCAGGTTTCATAATGTATCTTTCCTGATAAGTGTAAGTTGAATCTTTGTAATCAAGCATCAATTGTGTGTCGGTTGTTTTGTCTTTGCTTTTGTAAGTTTCTAATTTTGAAAAGACTTTTGTTATTTCAGGAATCGGATTGTCGGAATTGGTTCCGGAAAGTAAAACCTTGTAAGACAATGCGCCAATGAGAATCAGCACAACAATGATGAATATAAATAACGTGAGTTTCTTTCTCATTGTATTTTAATTATTGTATTCTTTCCCGTTGAATTTCAAATATTTGACAGTTTTACTAGCTGTCACTTTTTTCTCACATTCATCATTTTTCATATAGCTTTTGGTATTTTCGATGGTGTTTTTGAGGATGATGTTTTTGAAACCGTTTGTCCGGTTTTTATCAAAGTTTATCACACTATTGATTTGCGTAAACTCGCCTGCACACCGCGTGTCCCACTCACCGCTGTATCGGTCTATTTGATAATTGTTCAGAACTCTTTTCAACAAATTGTTTTGAATGATGAACAACGAAAGATCGGTGTAAGAATAAGGATTCGGATTACTGCTTCCTCTGTAACTCACGCGAACTCCAAATGCGCGGTCTTTTTCATTAAGCTGATAAAGTCCTGTATCAATCGTGACTTCCGAGAGAACCATTGCGTCGGAAGTCCAGGCTTCTTTTTCAACAAATTTGCTGATAATTTTTCCCGTTGCATTGTCAGCAACCACGATGTAAGCGTCAAATACAAAGAAATCGTGACCTTGCTCATCAGTTTCATTCACATTGTATTTCGGGATGACCAAAACGCTGTTGGAAGTTTTGTTCGGCAAAACCTTAGACCGATACAATGGCTCGTGAATGTCTTTTTTATTAAGCTTCAGTTGTGACAAAACTTTGTTCAGTAAAACCTCATTTTGTTCCTGACAATAAGCATTAACAAAGAAAAATAACAACAATAGAACAGCAAATCCTTTTTTCATATTTTGGTTTTTAATTTGAATTAATAAATTACAATTCGTGACTACCAACGCCTAAAGTGAAAATTTCAAACGTTTCAATATTCGGCAAAGTCGTTAATTTTTTGGTGCCTTCTTTTTTAGAAGACCTTGGCAAATCCTTATTGTCGTCCCAATTATCGTAAGTGGAAATATATTTTCCCGTACTCAGATTGTAATCCACGCCGGAGTGGTAGGACGCATCGCCGTAATGACTTTCGCCTCCAATCAAATAAAAGCCCCCGTTTTGGTAACGGTATTTATGCACAGAACCACCTCTGATAAAATCGTGATTGATGATGAGCAAACCTTTCCTGATTTCCAAGCCAGAAAAATAAGTATTGTTCATACTTTCGCCTGCCACTGCGCCATTGCTTTCTGCCACCAACTGATAATTGCCGTCAGATTGTTTTAATAAAATCCTCAAAGTTCTGCCCGTGCTGTTTTCTTTTTTCAACAGTTTTTCGGGTTGATAGACCATTACCAGATCATCCAATCCATCTTTATTGAGATCTCCTGTGGTAATCGTGTCAGATTTTTGACCTTTTGGCAAGAAATCTTTCCAATTTTTGGAGCGCAATTCTCGGTAATTGGTTTTGTCTGCTGGCGCATTTTCTTTTTTAACTTTTGCCAAATTGTAACTTTCAAATTGTTTTTCTGCAACAGGTTTGTAAGCGCGCAATTCTTTTAAATACTGACTGTAAACCGTTTCAGAAAGTGAATTCTTCAATTCGGATTCTCCGGGTTTGTAATAAGTAAAACTTCGTTTGATCGTATTTCCCGAACCGTCCCCATAAACCGAGGTTTGGCTCGTCCAGTTTTTATTTTCGTCGTAGGTGTATTTGAAATGGGTGATATACGTTTTTCCACTTTCGCCGTCTTCAGTTCTTTTGATGCAGTCGCCATTATCGTTGTACGTGTAGAGATTCCTTTGCAAAAATTGATTGGGCAATTGATTAAAGTAGCCGTAATGGTCGCTTTTCAGCTTTCCATCGGCATTGTAAACATAGCGGTGCCCAAAATCCGAAATGTCATTAGCCCTGTAAATATAACGTTCCTCAATCTTTTTACCATCTTCAAACCGATGCCAATAGCCTTTTCCGGCGTCATAAACATCAGCGCCATTATATTGGAAAGTAACACGATTTTTCAGGCTGTTTTTCTCTACAAATTCAAAAACGACATTGTGGTCGTATTGATTGGAAGTGTAATCTCTGCTTTTTTTAATGATTCCCGAAGAGCGGTTTCTGTCCCAGTCAAAAGGGACAAATCCTGCTGGAATATTGTATTGGCCCAGATCCATCGTTTCCTCCGTTTTCTCCAGATAGATTTCGCCGTCGGTAAACCATCTGGTTTTCTGAACATTTGCTGTGTAATCGTGGATGTAATAGTAGTCCCATTTTCCCTGTTTGAGGTAGCCACTCAAAAGCATTTGTCCGGCTTTATTTTTATCTTCAATCTCGATGCTTTCGGTTTTAGAATCACCCTTTCCATACGATGACTTTTTCAGGATCGCTTTCTCATCCGATTTTGTTTGATAGAAGTATTCTGTACTGGAATTGTAGGGCGAAATTTCCTTGATTTTTGTTTGACTTTGGTTGTATTCAAAAACCGTTTTCAATTTGTCTTTTTTGTCGCTGGCATTTTCTTTTTCCACAGACTTTGTT
>JAGNPP010000124.1 GCA_017989575.1 Chryseobacterium sp. | reverse complement strand
ATGTGTGATATCCTGCGCTCGGATTTCGTCTGCGCTGGCAGAAATATCCCATTCGTTGTCCTGAACTAAATATAGTATTGGCAATTGTTTCAACGCTGCCATTTGGAACGCTTCGGAAACTTCGCCTTCTGTGCAACTTGCGTCTCCGAGTGAGCAGACTGCAATTGGTTTGTCATCAAGATTTTCAGCAATTCCCGTTTCTTCTTTGTACTTCATTCCCATTGCAATTCCGGTGGTTGGGATGGCTTGCATTCCTGTTCCGGAACTTTGGTGGATGATTTTCGGGAAATCGTCTCGTCTAAGACTTGGATGTGCGTAATAAGTTCTTCCGCCAGAAAATGGATCGTCGCGTTTTGCTAAAAGCTGAAGCATCAATTCGTGAGGCGTGATTCCTATTCCCAGCAAAATTGAATCATCTCTATAATAAGGACTCACGAAATCCTGTGGCAACAACTGCATTCCCAAAGCGAGCTGAATCGCCTCGTGGCCGCGGGAAGTGGCGTGAACGTACTTCGAAGTGATTTTTTTTTCCTGCTCAAACAAATCGGTCATCGTTTTTGCCGTAAACATCAAACGATAGGCTGATTTGAGTAAATCAGTCATAGAAATTTCTTTGTTTAAAAAATGTCTTTTGGTCATTTCCATATTTAAACATTTGACATTCAGTTATTTAATTTAAATATCGAATTATGAATGTGATTTAAACAAACTTACGCATTTTTATTTAACTAACAAATGTTAGTTAGTTTTATGGATAATTATTATTTTTACCACTAATTCTTTAATAAACCAAAACCTATGAGAAAAAATTTCCTTTTTTTTACATTCATTTTATCTTACGTAATTCAGGCCCAACTAACAATTCCTACAATTGAATGGCAAAAATCATTAGGAGGGAGTCACGAGGATATAGCTAATAGTATAGTGCAAACAAAAGATGGCGGTTATATTATTGCAGGACATTCTAATTCAATCGATGGTGACACGACTTGGAATTGGAACAATGACTTTTGGATAGTTAAGTTAAACAACATAGGTAGTATCGAGTGACAGAAATCCTTTGGAGGATCGAATGGAGATATCGCTAATTCAATTAAGCAAACAAGTGATGGCGGATATATAATTGCAGGAAAATCTAATTCAAATAATGTTTCCGTGAGTGGTAATCACGGGGGAAATGACTACTGGATAATTAAGCTTGATAATAATGGTATTTTACAATGGCAAAAATCATTGGGAGGCAGTCTTGATGATATTGCTTACTCAGTAGATCAAGTATTAGATGGTGGTTATGTAATTGCTGGGAAATCTAATTCTAATGATGGGGATGTGACTAATCATCATGGAAGTTCAATGTATTATGATTCTTGGATAGTAAAACTTGACACTAATGGAAATATTGAGTGGCAAAATTCCATAGGTGGAAATAATGATGATATAGGTTTATCTATCAAACAAACAAGTGATGGTGGATTTATTGTTGGAGGAAATTCTTGGTCAAACGATGGAGACGTTACAGGACACCATGGCCCAACAGATAATCAATATGAATGGAATCCTGACCAATGGATTGTAAAATTAAATAGTTTTGGGATTATACAGTGGCAAAAGTCATTCGGAGGAACTGGAGACGATAGAGTTGGTTCGGTTGAAGAAACAGATGATGGAGGGTATATTATCGGAGGAAGTTCTTGGTCAAATGATGGAGACATTACAGGGCATAAAAGTAGATCTGACTACTGGATTGTGAAGATTAACATTATCGGTGATATCCAATGGGAAAAGTCGTTCGGTGGAAGTGGTGATGATTTTGCTGGAAATATAAAACAAACAATTGATAAAGGATATATTATTACAGGACAATCTACATCCAATGATGGCGATGTAATAGGGAACATTAATAACTTTAATGGTCTTGATGGAGATTATTGGATTGTCAAGCTTGACAGTAATGGTAACTTAAAATGGCAAAAATCACTAGGAGGAACTTATAATGAATCATCCCATTCAATACAACAAACTAATGACGGTGGCTACATCATAGCTGGAGCATCATTTTCTAATGATGGTAATATCACAGACCATCATGGTTCAACAAATTTTTCTGATTATTGGATTGTAAAACTATCATCAGATAAAATGTCCACACAAGATTCGCAGAATGCAATTACAAAAATTTATCCAAATCCAGCAAAAAATATCATCAATTTCTCAGAAGAAGTTTCAAATATCAAAATATCAGACTTTTCAGGAAAAATAATCAACCAAATTTCCACTTACGAAAAATCAATCAATGTGTCAAAACTTAAAAAAGGAACTTATATTTTTTCTGCAACTTCAAAATCTGGAGAAATAATCAACAAAAAATTTATAAAAGAATAGGAATTATATCTAAGCATTTTAATCTTATAAGACTTTGAAAATCCCAAGATTTTCATTTAAAGCTTAAATAGGAAAATATTATGAGTTTTAAAATAATTCATAAATATGTATCTTCGTTAAAATAAATATTAATCGATGTTTCAAGCCAATCTTAATTAAATCTGTTACAATGAAACATTATTTATTCGTCCTGTTTTATCTCATTTCGAATATTATCTTTTATATTTTCCAAGGAAGTTTTTGGGTTTATTTGGCCTGGTTTTTCGTTTTTTCTGCAGTTTTAGTTTGGGGTTCGTTTGATATTCAATTGGGATATTTTGTCAATGCTATCATTAAAAAAAAAACAAAAATCAAAGAAATCGCTTTGACGTTTGATGACGGACCAACAGAGTTTACACCTAAATTTCTGGATTTATTAAAAGAACAAAACATTAAAGCCACCTTTTTCTGCATCGGAAAACAGATTGAAAAATATCCTGAAACTTTCCAAAGAATCATCGCAGAAGGTCATTCAATAGGGAATCACACTTATTCTCATTCAAATAAAACCGGATTCTTGTCAACTTCAAAAATGGTTGAGGAAATTGAAAAGTGTGATGAAGTTATTTTAAATGTTGGAAATACTAAAACTGATTTATACCGTCCACCTTTTGGCGTAACCAACCCGAATATTGCAAAAGCGATTGAGAAAACGCACAAAAAAAGTATCGGTTGGAATGTACGTTCGCTGGACACAGTAATTGATGACGAGAAAAAAATCTTCAACCGAATTACCAAAAATTTAAAAAAAGGAAGCATCATTCTGCTTCACGACACTTCTGAGAAAACCTACAATGTTTTGGTCGAATTATTGTTATTTTTGGAGCGTGAAAAGTATTCAACTTTCACGATTGATTCAATCATTAAATCAGAATAATAATGTTTAAAAATATAGCTTTCTTAGTTCTTTTTCTAATTTCAGGTTTTGTTTTTGCACAGAACACGGCAATGACAAGTGCGGAATCTAAAGCATTCGTTACAAAAATTTCTGCTGAAACAAAGGAAATCAAAACCTTACAAAGCGATTTTGTTCAGACAAAAAAAATGGACTTTTTGGATAAAAACATTGTCACTCAAGGGAAAATGTCTTTAAAATCTCCAAATACACTAAGCTGGAAATACACTAAACCTTATCAGTACAGCATTATTTTCAAAGACAATAAAATCTTCATCAACGACCAGGGTAAAAAATCTTCGGTTGATGCGAAAAGCAAAACGTTTGAAAAAATCAACAAACTGATTGTTGGGAGCTCCAACGGAAAAATGTTCAGTGACCCTGAATTTTCGGTCGTTTATCTGAAAAATTCAAATTCGAATATCGCGAAATTCACGCCGAAATCTGCTCAATTGCTGAAATACATTAAGCAAATCGAACTTCAATTTCCGAAAAACGAATCGACCGTTTCTCAAGTTAATATGACGGAAGCTTCTGGCGACACAACGAATATTGTTTTCAAAAACACCAAAATCAATGCGCCGATTCCTGCTTCTGAGTTCTCTTTATAGTCTCATTTTTCTGAGTTTTATTTCGTGTAAAACATTCGAGCTAAAGGATGTAAAACCAGTTTCAAGCTCCAAAAAAGAAGTTGAAAATCTGTACTTTTCTTCGAACGAAGATTATGTTTACAAATGCCAAATGGAAGTTTATGGCAATGACATCACTGGAATTTTAATTATTAAAAAGATTTCCGAAACGACCCACAGAGTTGTGATGACGTCAGATTTTGGAAACAAAATGATAGACTTTGAAATTTCAGATAATGATTTTAAACTCAATTATGTTCTGGCAGATTTGGATAAAAAATTGGTCATCAATTTCCTGAAAAACGACTTTCAAGAATTATTAAAACGAAAGTTTTCGGTGAATGAAAGCTTTGAAGATACCAAATCAATTATTTCCTTATCAAAAATGGGTAAAAAAAGTTATTATCTTTTTTTCGACAAAGAAAATTCTCTGCTGACAAAAATTATTTACACAAAGAAAAATCGGGAGAAAATCAATTTCAGTTTTGAAGCTAAAAAACCTACTTTTGCAGAGATGATTTATCTGGAACACAAAGATTTTAAGATTAATATCAAACTATTTCAAATCACCGAAACCGACTAATCGAGCTATGAAAAAAATATCCTTTTTATTTTTTCTGATTATTTCCACTTTTGCATTGGCACAAGTGACTTTCACACCCGGAATCCGTGCTGGAGCCAACTTTGCGAAGTTCACAGAAACGGACGGCGGTTTCTATGATATTTTTGAATCGACGGAACTTTGGGAAGACGAAGAGAGAGTTCAAACGAGTTATATTACAGATTTTTACATCGGCGTTTTTGGGACAATCCGATTTTCAAAAGTATATGCTTTGCAACCGGAAATCAACTATTCCAGACAAGGAACGATAATGAAAACCAGCACGTGGGAACAGAAATCGGAGCTTTCTTATCTCTCAATCCAGGCGGTAAATAAGTTTTTTTTACAGAAATTTAATTTGCAAGCCGGCTTGAGTATAGATTATTTAATCGCCGACAAAAACTTCGACCCTTATGTGAAAAACAATACAGATTTGGGGATTTTGCTGGGCGCTGGATATGACATTACAAACCAATTCGGAATCGAAGCCAGATTCAAAAAAGGAATGGTTTCCCAAATCAAAACAACGAGTGAAGATCACACCAACATCCTTTTCCAGCTGGGCGTTTATTACACATTTAAATAAATTTTATGCAAACTATTCTTACAGATTTGTACACTTTACAATCTCAGGAAAAAACTGAGAGCGGAAGTTATATTGCTAATATCAAACTAAATCCAAATCACGAGATTTTCAAAGGACATTTTCCTGGAAATCCAGTGACGCCAGGTGTTTGTATGATGCAGATTGTTAAAGACTTAACTGAGAATTTTACCGCTTCAAAATTGTTTTTGAAATCCGCTTCCAATGTGAAATTTATGGCCATCATCAATCCTTTTGAAACACCAGATTTGGTATTGCAATTGGACATCACCGAAAAAGATGGCGAACTGAAAGTAAAGAACACGACCAGCTTTGGCGAAACAATTGCATTGAAACTGTCAGTTAATTACACCAAAATCTAAGGTTATGAAATTGATTTTCACTTTGATGTTCACATTCTTCTCATTCTTCCAATCGGATTTGGAATCTTTGAGAAACAGCTATTCCAAGGCTAACTCATCCAACGAGAATGCTAAGAATTTCATTGCTTTAGCTGAGAAAAAATCATCAAATGACCCTGTAATTTCAGGCTACAAATCAGCTTCAAAAATCTTGGAAGCCAAAGTCACGACCGAAAAAAACAAACGAAAATCCTTTGTAAAATCAGGCGCAACTACGTTGGAAAGTATCATTTCCAGCAATCCAAACAACGCAGAATTACGTGTCATCAGAATGAGCGTTCAAGAAAATCTTCCAAAAATCGTGGGTTACAACAAGAACCTGAAAGAAGACAAAACCTTTCTCATCAACAACTACAGCAAACAAAATGCTGACCTGAAAAGCTACATCAAACAGTTCGCTGGGCAATCCAAAACGATGACGGCTTCCGAAAAAGCTTCATTCAAATAATGACCATCCACGAAGTACGAAACGCAATGTCCGACAGGAAAATCTGCGTTTTAATCCCTACTTACAACAACGAAAAGACGCTGAAACGCGTCATCGACGGCGTTCTGGATTATACCCAAAACATCATTGTTGTAAACGACGGTTCCACGGATTCTACTTTGTCCATTTTGAGAGATTATCGCCAAATATCAATCATCAATTTACCCAAAAACAGAGGCAAAGGAAATGCGCTGAAAATCGGTTTCAGAAAAGCTTTGGAACTTGGATTTGACTTCGCTATCACGATTGATTCCGACGGGCAACATTATCCAGACGACATTCCGGTTTTTGTGGAAGCTTTGCTTGCGGAAAATGAAGATGTTTTGCTCATCGGAAACCGGAATATGTCGCAAGACGGCATTCCGAAAAAAAGCAGTTTTGGGAACAATTTTTCCAACTTCTGGTTTTGGTTTGAGACCGGAATCAAGCTTCAGGACACGCAATCCGGTTATCGACTTTATCCGTTGAACAAAATTCCGAAGAAATATTTCACACCGAAATTCGAGTTTGAGATCGAGATTATCGTACGCACTGCGTGGAAAAATATTCCCGTCAAAAATGTTCCGGTGAAAGTTCTTTACGACCCAGCGGAAAGAGTGTCTCATTTCCGGCCTTTCAAGGATTTTACGCGAATCAGCATTCTCAATACCATCTTGGTTATCATCACTTTAGCTTACATCAAACCTCGAAATTTCATCGTTAATTTCAGGAAGAAAAGTTTCAAAAGATTCATCAAAGAAGACGTTTTGGAAAGCGACGGAAGCAACCGCACCAAGGCATTTTCCATTGCTTTGGGCGCTTTCATCGGATTGTCTCCGGTTTGGGGTTTTCAGACGGCTTTGACGATATCTTTGGCCGTGATTTTCAAGCTCAACAAAGTACTGGCATTTGTCTCTTCCAACATTAGTTTTCCGCCGTTCATTCCGCTCATTATTGCGGGTTCTCTCTTTATTGGTGCGCCTTTCGTGGATGGAGAAACCAATTTTATGAATCACGAGATCAACTTCGAATTGGTCAAAAATCACCTGCTTCAATACATTATCGGCAGTCTGATTTTGGCAACTTCGGTCTCCACAATTTTGGGTGTTGGTTTTTATCTTTTCCTGAACAAAGTCAATCCTGAAAATGGTTAGAATGATTTGGGCAACTTTTCCGCCTTCCACTCCCGCTATTTTTGCCCGCACTATTCCAGCCACAAAAATGAGCTCCGTTCCTTTAGATTTGCAATAATGAAAATATGATGGGAAAATATTAAATTTAGAAAAGAGAAAAGCATTTAATTAAACTTTGCTCCGCTCCGGGAAAAACCCAAGGCTTGATTTA
>JAGNPP010000123.1 GCA_017989575.1 Chryseobacterium sp. | reverse complement strand
TTTTGATAATCAGACAACAAGCTTTTATTTTTTGCCAATCCGTCCAAAATTGCAAACTGGAATTGCTCGGTGAAAAGGTCAGATGTTTCGAACTGGGAATGGATGTCAATCAATCTTGAAGACAATTCCTTCAAAACATCCAATGTCACAGGAACATCATTGATGAAAGCTCGTGATTTTCCACCAGATGAAATTTCTCGTCGGATGATGGTTTGTGTTTCAAAATCCAGATCCTTCTCTTCAAAAAAATCTTTGAAATTTTCGCTGATTTGGAACTCCGTTTCTACGATACTTTTGACATCAGATTTTGCAAAGGATTTTACGTCGGCTCTTTCGCCCATTATCAAACGTAATGCGCCAAGAATGATGGATTTTCCTGCACCCGTTTCTCCTGTAATGACTTGAAGACCTTTCTTGAGGTCGATCTCAAGTTTGTCGATTAACGCAAAATTCTGAATGAATATTCTTGAAAGCACGAAAGTATTTTTTAATAACTAAATTATAATTCAAGGTTGATTTGAAGACGAAATCCGCAACCCGACTTGAGTGGAAATCCTTTTTTGTGGCTGGAAAGGCTAGGCAAAAAGATTGGGAACGGAAGGCGGAAATGTTGCCCAAAAAATTGGACCTAGCAAATGTCTATTTCCACTTATTCCATTTCGTATCAATGTCTTTCGGAGAGAAGTTGCTAAGCATTGTTTTCAGTTCGCTGATGTTGACGGAGGCGTTGTTGCCAGAATCGAAAATGTTGAAAATCTCCGTGCTTTTACTTTCTATGAAAACGCTGAACGGATAATTCATCTGGAAATTGCTGTCGTAGAATTTGAGTTGCATCAATGATTCTGCGATGGTTTTCTTCGCCGGACCTTGATCTGGTTTCGCAAGATTGTCCAATCCAGAACGGTGATAGCTGTAGAAAACGGTGCGCAAAGTAGAGTTGCTTTCATTCTGCAAACCGGAAATCAAAGCGCCTCGGTTTCTTTGACTTTCCACTTGGTTCCAACCGTCATAGTTTTGATTCTGAGAGTTTTGCGCAATTTTCATTGCTTTATCGAAATGAGCTTGTCCGCCTTTCAGCTGGAAACTATCGCCGTCGTAACCCAAAATAACATAAATGTAAAAACTAATCACATCGATGAGGTTTTTACCAGAAAATTGACGTTCGTTGAAAATTAGATTTTCATTTTCATTGTATTCAAAAGAGAAACTGGTGTCATTGATGTTCATCAAAGGCGATTCGTACTGCGAATTAAAAACCGGTCGGGTAGCTTGCACCACCAAACTTCCTTTAAAGTTGCTGTTTCCCGGACGTTCAGAAATCACGATGGCAAAATTGCATTTGATTTTTTCAAAATTCTGAAGTTTTTTTCCCGTCCAGCTTGTATTGTTGATGAAGTCGCGCAAAGACTTTTCCAAAGTTCTGAAAACCTGTGTATTACTTCCTGCAATCTGTTGAGAATTGATTTGCACATTTGCCAAAAGCTCCTGCGAAAAAGCAGGCTGAGCGAAAAACAAAGCACAAAGTATATAAAGTAGTTTTTTCATCTGAAAGTAAAATGTTTGTAAAAATAAGGATTCTTTGTCAAGAAAATTACCAGCTTGTTTAAATTTATATCGATTTAATTTTTAAAACTAAAGTTTAATTATATTCTCCAAAATTAGTTTGGAAAAAGTATTGGTTTTTTAAAGAATAAGTAGCTCAGCAAGAGTTGCTAATCCATCAAAAAATATTTTTCAAAGTATTTGTTGACATCATAATAATTATAATCAAATTTATGCGTCCAGCAACTTATTACGCCTCCTTTAATCATTTGTCCATTTTTTATAATTTCATTTATTTTTTGATTTTCTTCTTCACTATAATTTTCTTTTAAATAAATTAATGCATTTGCTGAGATTAATCTTGCAGTTGGACTTGGAGAATAGAGCAATTGTTTTAAACCTTTCAAATCTTTTGTAGCAATCAAATATCTAACATAATCTTTAGTTGGAGAGTTGAAGCCATATAATAGATAGTAAGGTTTTTCAAATGTTGAACCTGATAAAACATCGCTAAAATGATTTAATACGTTTTGCCTTTTAGAGTTTTCATCTTCAAACTCAATAAACAGATTTCCATAATTTTTTCTATAATCATTAATGTTTTCTTTAAATGTCTTTTCAAATACTAATTTGTTATTTAGGCACTGTAAGGGAAATTTGATTTCATATAATAATCCATTAACTATTTCTCTATCAATGTCTAGTGTTAGTCTTATTTTTAAAACCTTATTCTCGAAATATAAAATACTAACATTTATAAAACCATAACCACCAGAATATTGATGATGAGTACTTTTTAAATTATATCCACAATCATAAGTTTCACCTTTAAAACGGTTGTTTTCTTTATTATTGGTAAAATTTGGGAGTGTTTCTTCTATTTCGTCGAGCGTACTACAATGATTATATAATTTGTTAAGTATCTCGATATTTTTTTTGTCGATTTCAACCCACTCTGGATGAATTGATTTTTCTATTTTATCTTCTTTTGAACCACAAGATGATACAACTTGTCCATTGCTTGAAACTAGTTCATTTTTTTGACAAAAAGCATTATGACAAATAAGACAAAATAATATAATTATTAATTTCATAAGTAATGTTTGCTAAAATGTCCTAAAACTAAGATGTTCACAGAAATTTTTAAAAGTAAAATTTTACTCTAAAGAAAACTTTTAAGCTGAACTAATTTTTACTCTAACGTGATAAAAAAGATTACACTTCTATAAAAACAATAAGACAAATTAATAACGAAAAACTCTCTATTTTCTTACAATTTCTGCGCAATAAAATTCAGGATGTCTTTGGCAACATCTTCTTTTGATTTGAGTGAGAAAGATTGTTCTTCGGTTGGCGTAAAGATTTTGATTTTATTAGTGGCGTTTGCAAAGCCTGCACCTTCGTCTCGAAGCGAGTTTAGGATAATCATATCCAGATTTTTCTTGATTAATTTTCCTTTTGCGTTCTCTTCTTCATTCTGAGTTTCCAAGGCAAAACCCACCAAAAATTGATTGGTTTTTTTCTCGCCCATCGTTCTGAGAATGTCTTTGTTTTTGATGAGTTCTATCGTGAGTTCGTCTTCGTTTTTTTTGATTTTTTCCGTCGCTTTCACTTTCGGCGTGTAGTCTGCAACGGCGGCGCTCATTATGGCGACATCTGTATTTTCATAATGTTTGAAAACTTCGTCAAACATTTCCTGAGCGGAAGTCACTTTGTGAAGCGTTATGTTTTTATCATCTACTTTTTGCGAAGATGGACCGGAAATCAAGATAACTTCTGCGCCGCGTTTTGATGCTTCTTTCGCGAGATCAAATCCCATTTTTCCAGTCGAATGGTTTCCAATGAATCTTACTGGATCAATATTTTCGTAAGTTGGTCCAGCTGTGATTAAGAATTTTTTACCAGCAAATTGATTATCAACGTCATCAAATTGATTTTCTAAAACTGATAAAATAGTTGAAGGTTCCGCTAATCTGCCTTGTCCAACAAGTCCGCTTGCCAATTCTCCAAATTCTGCAGGAATGATTTTGTGCCCAAAACTCTCAGCAGTCGTCAAATTTTTCAAAACAGTTGGATGCGCATACATATCCAAATCCATTGCTGGCGCGATGATGACGGGGCATTTCGCTGACATATAAACTGCCATCAGAAAATTGTCGCAAAGCCCGTTTGTGATCTTTGCCAAAGTGTTGGCTGTGCAAGGTGCAATAAGCATAAGATCTGCCCAAAGTGCCAGTTCAACGTGGTTGTTCCAGCTTTTGTTCTCGTCGTAAAAATCAGTGTAAACTTTGTTCTTAGAAAGTGTGGAAAGCGTGAGTGGCGACACGAAATCTTCTGCAGATTTTGTCATCACGATTTTAACTTCAGCACCAGATTTTATGAGATCACGAACGAGGTAATTCATTTTGTAGGCTGCGATGCCGCCAGTAATTCCAATGATGATTTTTTTGCCTTGCAAGCTCATTTTGCTTTGATTTTTATTAACGAAAGTATTAATAATTTTACTAACAAAAAAACCGTCTCGCAAAGGAATTCTTTAGCAAGACGGTTTTATATTTTATAATCAGTTAAGATTAGTTTTTTTCTTCAGTTTTTCTATGGTAGATTTCGTCATCTAGCCATTCTCTGATTGCGATAGAAGTTGGTTTTGGCATTTTTTCGTAATGCTTAGAGATTTCGATTTGTTCTCTATTTTCAAAAACTTCCTCCAAAGTAGAGTTGTGAACAGCAAATTCATCTAATTTACCGTGAAGTTCCGAACGGATCTCTCCATTGATTTGTTCAGCTCTTTTACCCATAATTACGATAGCTTCGTAGATGCTGGCTACTTTTGCTTCGATTTTATCTTTGTCGTAAGTGATGGTGCTTACTTCTGCTTTTGTATCTTTAAGGCTCATTGGGCGAATTGTTTAGGGTTGCAAATATACAAATTATCTTTTAAACTTGAAAGTAGCTTGTGGCTCCGGCGAATTGATCTTGGCGCTGTCTCTTCTGGTCTGTTCTGCGACGTTTTCTAGTTTCGCCTGATTCTTTTCCTGTTCCAGTTCTTTTTTCTCATTTTCTTTAGCTTCAGCATTTTTCACTTTCGCTTCATACTCCGCTTTTCTTTTTTCAAAATCTGCCTGTAATACAGCAAATTTTACTTTTTCATCTTCTAGTTTTGCATACAAATCATCTGCAGTTTTAGAATATTCAGAATTTGGAAGTTCTGCAGAAACTCTTTTTGCATAAGAAGCTGCAGCATCTAATCTTTCTTTTTTCAAATCGTAGATGGAGTTCACCGCCAATTCATATTTTGATTTCAAAATGATGTCGTAGATTTTTGGTCTAAGCTTAGTTGCTGGGAAATCCTCCAAAACGTTTTCGAAAGTTACAGCAGCCGCTTTGAATTCTCCCATTCTGAAATATTGTTTCGCATTTTCAAATGCTTTGAACTCCAATTTGTAAGTCAGCTCATCTACCAATTGTGTGATGTTTTTGGAACGCTCAGAATCCGGATATTCATTCAGGAAATTCTGCAATTCTGTGATGGCAGATTCTGTATTGCTTTGATCTAAGTTATATTGCAAAGATCCTTCGTAATAGCAAAGTGCAGAAAGGTAAGCTGCTTCCTCCTTTCTTGGATCCTGAGGGAAACTGATTACAAAATTCTTGAATTGGTTGGCCGCCAATCTGTAGTTTTTATCATAATAATTGGCATAAGCCGAGTTGAAAACTACGTTTGGAGCGTCATCTGTTCCTGCTACAAGATTGGGTAATCTATCGTATAAAGCAAGGGCATCTGCCCATTTTTTCTTTGTAAATTTTTCGTTGGCAACCTTCAAGATAAAATCTTTGTCCGCACTTTTCATCGCCTGATCCATTTCCGTTTTGCAAGACATCAAAATCACAGACAATACCAATAAACTAATATATTTCTTCATAATTCCAGCCAGAATAATTCTGTCACTTGGTTCTAATTAATTTGCAAAAATAAAACTTTTTTTCCCAAAACTTTTTTTTTATGAAAGATTAACGTTTTTCTTTGGTTTGAGATTGAAGTCTGAAGATGAAAGTTGAAAAAAAATTATAGCAGAATCTCAAACATCTAACTTCCAGCCTCCATCATCCGGCAAAAAAAATGTATTTTTGCAAATTACAAGAATTTTAAATGAAAAACATCAGGAATTTCTGCATTATTGCACATATCGATCACGGTAAAAGTACATTGGCAGATCGTCTTTTAGAATATACCAACACCGTTACACAAAGAGAATTGCAGTCGCAAACTTTGGATGATATGGACTTGGAAAAAGAACGTGGCATCACCATCAAGTCTCACGCGATCCAAATGGATTATGAGCTGAATGGCGAAAAATATATCTTAAACCTTATCGATACACCAGGGCACGTGGATTTTTCTTACGAAGTTTCCCGTTCTATCGCCGCTTGCGAAGGTGCGCTTTTGATTGTGGATGCAGCGCAAAGTATTCAGGCGCAAACAATCAGTAATTTATATTTAGCTTTAGAAAATGATTTGGAAATTATTCCAATCCTTAATAAAATAGATCTTCCATCTGCCAATCCAGAAGAAGTTACCGACGAGATCATGGGCCTTTTGGGTTGCAAATACGAAGATGTTCTTAGAGTTTCTGGAAAAACAGGCGAAGGTGTTCACGAATTGCTTGAGCAGATTGTGGCAAGAGTTCCAGCTCCGGTTGGAGATCCAAAAGCACCGCTTCAGGCTTTGATTTTCGATTCTGTTTACAATCCTTTCCGAGGAATTGAAGCTTATTTCAAAATCGTAAATGGAAGTATTTCCAAAAATGAAAAAATCAAATTCTTCGCAACTGGAAAAGAATATGGCGCAGACGAAGTAGGGACTTTGAAACTAAAACAAGTTCCAAAGAAAACCATCGAGTGTGGCGATGTAGGCTACATAATTTCTGGAATCAAAGACGCTCGTGAAGTAAAAGTTGGTGATACAATTACTTCTTTCGTGAATCCAGCTGATGAACCAATCGACGGTTTCGAGGAAGTAAAGCCAATGGTTTTTGCAGGAATTTATCCAATTGAATCTGAGGATTTTGAAGAATTAAGATTCTCATTAGAAAAATTAAGACTGAATGACGCTTCTTTGGTTTTCGAGCCAGAAAGTTCTGCGGCGCTTGGTTTCGGTTTCCGATGCGGATTCTTGGGAATGTTGCACATGGAAATCGTTCAGGAACGTTTGGACAGAGAATTTAATATGAATGTCATCACGACAGTTCCCAACGTTTCGTACCACGGCTATTCCAAAAAAGATCCGGAAACACCGATTTTGATCAATAATCCTTCAGAAATGATGGATCCGATGAGTATGGACAGAGTAGAAGAGCCTTTCATCAAGGCTTCTATCATTACAAAATCTGATTTCGTAGGTCCGGTTATGACGCTTTGTATTGAGAAAAGAGGCGAAATCGTCAATCAAAGTTATTTGACGGCCGACAGAGTTGAATTGACTTTCAATATGCCTTTGGCAGAAGTTGTTTTCGATTTTTATGACAGATTGAAATCTATTTCTAAAGGTTACGCTTCGTTCGATTATTCTCCGATTGGAATGCGTGCTTCCAAGTTGGTAAAAATGGATATTTTGATTAATGGTGATATGGTGGATGCTTTATCTTCATTGATTCACGATTCCAACGCTTATTACATCGGAAAGAGAATGTGCGAAAAATTGCGCGAACTGATTCCGAGACAACAGTTTGATATTGCTGTTCAGGCAGCTTTGGGAGCGAAAGTTATTGCGAGAGAAACCATCAAAGCTTTGAGAAAAGACGTTACTGCAAAATGTTACGGAGGTGATATTTCCAGAAAACGTAAACTTCTTGAGAAACAGAAAGAAGGTAAGAAAAAGATGAAGCAGATTGGTAGAGTAGA
>JAGNPP010000122.1 GCA_017989575.1 Chryseobacterium sp. | reverse complement strand
AATAAAGACTTCGAAATCTATATCAAAACACCACTTGGAGGTGAGCCTGTAAGCTATGTCACTCCTCAAGTTGCATATCAGACTCCAGTTTCTGCTCCGGCTGCCAACCCAGTAGCTTCGGCTGCAGGTTCTGAAGCCACTAGCTCTACAGATGACAGCAAATATATCACAATCAAATCTCCAATGATTGGGACTTTCTACAGAAAACCATCTCCAGACAAAGATGTTTTCGTAAACGTAGGCGATTCTGTAACAGAAGGAAAAACGGTGTGTGTGATTGAAGCAATGAAACTTTTCAACCAGATAGAATCAGAAGTTAGCGGAAAAATTGTAAAAATCTTAGTTGATGACGCTTCTCCGGTAGAATACGATCAACCATTGTTTTTAGTAGATCCTTCTTAAGGAATTTTAGATGAAAGATTATAAATTTTAAATGGAAATCGATTCGTTTAAAATTAATTTAAAATTCAAAATTTAAAATTTAAAATTTCTAAAAAGATGTTCAAAAAAATATTAATCGCAAACCGTGGCGAGATTGCAATGCGAATCCTTCGTACGGCTAAAGAAATGGGGATCAAAACTGTTGCTGTTTATTCTACAGCAGACAAAGACAGTCTCCACGTTCGTTTTGCGGATGAGGCAGTTTGTATTGGTCCGCCAATGAGCAAAGACTCTTATCTTAAAATTCCAAATATCATTGCTGCTGCAGAGATCACCAATGCAGACGCCATCCACCCTGGGTACGGTTTTCTTTCTGAGAATGCAAATTTCTCTAGAATCTGTGCAAAAAATGGAATCAAATTCATCGGAGCAACTCCGGAGCAAATTGAAAAAATGGGCGACAAAGCTACGGCTAAAGCGACTATGAAAGAAGCTGGAATCCCTTGTGTTCCCGGCTCTGAAGGTTTGATAGATTCCTATGAAGACGCCAAGGCTACCGCAAAAGTAGTTGGTTATCCTGTGATGATCAAAGCAACGGCCGGTGGTGGAGGAAAAGGAATGAGAGCCGTTTGGAAAGAAGAAGACCTGAAAGAACATTGGGATTCTGCAATTCAGGAAGCTGTTGCAGCTTTTGGAAACGGCGGAATGTACATGGAAAAATTGATCGAAGAACCAAGACATATTGAAATCCAAATTGCTGGAGATCAATTTGGTAAAGCTTGTCACCTTTCTGAAAGAGACTGTTCTATCCAAAGAAGAAATCAAAAACTGATCGAAGAAACGCCTTCTCCTTTTATGACGGATGAACTTCGTGAAAAAATGGGTGCTGCTGCTGTAAAAGCGGCAGAATATATTTCTTACGAAGGTGTTGGAACCATCGAATTTTTGGTGGACAAACACAGGAATTTCTACTTCATGGAAATGAATACCAGAATCCAAGTAGAACATCCAATTACGGAACAAGTTGTAGATTTTGACTTGATTCGTGAGCAGATTCTCTTGGCTTCAGGATCACCAATCAGTGGTAAAAACTACTATCCAAAAATGCATGCCATTGAATGTAGAATCAACGCAGAAGATCCTTACGCAGATTTCCGTCCTTCTCCGGGAAAAATTAAAGAACTTAATATTCCTGGTGGACACGGTGTGAGAGTTGATACGCACGTTTATTCTGGCTACACAATTCCATCCAACTACGATTCTATGATTGCAAAATTAATCGTAACAGCTCAAACAAGAGATGAAGCGATTGCAAAAATGAAACGTGCTTTGGAAGAGTTCTATATCGAAGGTGTAAAAACGACTATTCCTTTCCACAGACAACTATTGGAAAATGAGGATTTCCTGGCGGGAAATTACACGACCAAGTTTATGGAAGATTTTGTAATGGATAAAAGTTTTGATAATCATATCTAAAGATTATCATCCTTATAGATAAAAATGCCTGACTTTAAAAGTTGGGCATTTTTCTTAGGTATTATTGATTCCAATTTTATTATTTTTACAAAAATTAAAAGTTATGTCAACAGCAATTCAAGAAAAAAATTCGCAGTATTTCATCGACCTCGAAAATCAATATGGCGCTCATAATTACCATCCGCTTCCAGTGGTTTTAGAAAAAGGTGAAGGTGTTTTTGTTTGGGATGTAGAAGGCAAAAAATATTACGATTTTCTTTCCGCTTATTCTGCTGTCAATCAAGGGCATTCTCATCCGAAAATTGTAGAAGCTTTGGTAAATCAAGCAAAGAAATTGGCCTTAACTTCAAGAGCTTTTTACAATTCTAATCTTGGAGAATATGAGAAAAAGATCACCACTCTTTTCGGCTTTGATAAAGTTCTGCCAATGAATTCCGGTGCAGAAGCGGTTGAAACTGCCGTGAAATTAGCCAGAAAATGGAGCTATGAAGTCAAAGGCATTGCTGAAAATGCAGCCAAAATTATCGTTTGTGAAAACAACTTTCACGGTAGAACTACAACCATTGTTTCTTTTTCTAATGATCCGGATGCGAACCAAAATTACGGTCCTTTTACACCAGGTTTTGAGAAAATCCCTTACAATGATTTGAATGCTTTGGAAGAAATCTTAAAACAAGATTCTCAAAATATCGCCGCATTTTTAGCCGAGCCAATTCAAGGCGAAGCGGGCGTTTACGTTCCAGACGAAAACTATCTGAAAAGAGCTTCGGAACTTTGTAAAAAATACAATGTTCTTTTCATAGCAGACGAAGTCCAAACCGGAATCGCAAGAACCGGAAAACTAATTGCCTGTCATCACGAAAATGTGCAACCTGATATTTTAATTCTTGGAAAAGCTTTGTCTGGCGGAATGTATCCAGTCTCTGCAGTTTTAGCGAACGACGAGATCATGAATGTCATCAAACCAGGTCAACACGGTTCGACTTTCGGTGGAAATCCTATTGCTTGCGCTGTTGCGGTGGCTGCTTTGGATGTTGTAGAGGAAGAAAAATTATCCGAAAGAGCTGAAGAATTAGGAAAACTATTCCGTTCGGAAATTGAAAAATTAATAGAAAAATCAGATCTCATCACCAAAGTGAGAGGAAAAGGTTTGTTGAATGCCATCCTAATCAACGATACTCCGGATAGTAAAACAGCTTGGAATCTTTGCGTGAATCTAAAAGAAAACGGACTACTTGCAAAACCTACACATGGAAATATCATCCGATTGGCGCCGCCTTTGGTAATCACTGAGGAGCAACTTTTGGAATGTGTGAAGATAATTGAAAAAACGGTTTTGGAATATTCTAATTAATCATTCAAAACCCTTTGATACAAGTCGTGGTATTGCTTTGCCATGACTTTATAATCGAATTGTAAAGCCCAATCTGTCAACTGATTTTTCAGTTCGGGTTGGGTTTTGTATTTCTCCAAACCGTTGATGATGGTTTGCGCCATATCTTTGGCTTCAAAGTTTTGAAAGTAAAAAGCGTATTTCCCTCCAACTTCCGGCAAGCTGGTAAAAGTTGATAAAAAAACGGGTTTACCAAAATACATCGCTTCAATTGGCGGGATACCAAAACCTTCTGCCAATGATGGCTGGCAAAGACCTTCACAGTTTTTAAGAAGCGCATATTTATCTTCATCAGAAATGCATTTCAAAATATGAACTCTATCTTCTAAATTCAGATTTTTGATCTCAGAAAGAATTTGATCTTCGTAATCGGTTTTACTTTCTGACGTTACCAGAACCAAATTCAGCTCTGTGAACTTCAGCATTTGTATTAATGTCAGCTGATTTTTTTTGGGGAATAAAACACCAATATTAATCAGATATTTTTTTTGATCCAAAAATTGAAAACTGTCCAAATTATAATCTTTATCTTCCGGAAAGCTGATTCCATTATGAATAACTTCGATAGATTTCAGTTTTTTCAGATCAAATAGATGTTGATTCTTTTCAAAATCCTGCTTCACAAAATTGGAAATGCAGACGATGTGGTCTGCAAATCGCAAACTCCTGTTGACTTTAAAAAGCATTTTTTGCTTCTTAAATTCCTTTAAGTTTTCGTGTAAGAAATTGAGATCGTGTAAGGTTACAATCTTTTTTGCTTTAGAATAATTTTTTTTAAAATAAGGAGACAACTGATGGCTGACGTGAACCAAATCGTAGCTGTTGCTGAAATTTTCTAGAAATTTATTCCACTTTTCTCTATGAACTATTTGAGATTGGTTTAAAAACTTGCTGAGCTCTTGTTTTGGTCCGAAAAAATCGATTTTAAAATTGGAATGTATTGTCGTCAAACCTTTGGCAAGATTCCTAAACACAGATGCAATTCCTGAGTTGGGATAGCGCAATCGCTCCAATTCTATTAATATCCTTTTTTCCAAACTTTTTTTTGTAAAGATAGATTTATAATTGTTTTTTCAGTTTCAGAATTGTGATTTTCTGAAAAATAACTGATTCCTTGAGATTTGATATTTTGATAAAAAACATCATCCTTTATTAACTGATTAATATTATCAGCAAAATCTTTGGGATCTTGACAAACAATACAGCCATTATTTTTTTTATTTATCAGACCATCAATTCCTCTTCTGTTAGTCACTACCGGCAAACCGTAAGAAAGCGCTTCCAAAACTTTGATTTTGATTCCTGTTCCGCTCAACATAGGACAAATAGCAACTCTGGCATTCGTGTAGAACTCTTCCAAATCCTGTACCATTCCGTGTTTTGTTACATTGGGATACTCTTGTAAAATTGCATTGCCGATTTTTCCAATTATGTGAACATTGACATCTTTCAGGAACGGTAAAACTTCTTTCAGAAACCAATTGATTCCCGTGATGTTGTGCGGATTTTCGCTGGCAACATATACCACATCATATTTGTAATTCCCGCTGTGCTTCTGAAGATTGACAGGAAATGAGACTGGCATCAGAACTACATTTTTTCCCGTGAACTGATCAAAAATATATTCTTCTTCTACAGAATAAGTCCAGATTTCATTATAGATTTTCAGAATATCGATTTCATTCTGGAAAATTTTTCCAATTTTTTTGGTCTTGTTTTTATTCTGCGCCGTGATAAAGTCGTGGGTATCAATTATTTTATAGGCATTCGTATTCTTGTTTAATAATTTGCCCCAAGATGCGTAACTTATTATAATCGTATCAAAAGAAATCTGCTTCAAAACATCTCCAAACTCCTTCCTGAGAACGAAACTTGTTATGTCCACAGAATTATTTTTGAATACATATGGAATCTTATAAAGAAAAAAATATTTGAAAAAATTGTTCTTATATTTCTTATCCAGAAGATGTAATGTAACATTTGGAAACCTGTCTTTGAACAAAATCTCCTCCTCACTCTTCCACATTCCCCAATCCCGAAGGGAAACAAAATACACTTCAAGATTTGGATCATCATTGAAAAAAGAGAGCATCTGATTGAGTCTCAAAGTATTTCCAGCTTTTCCCGAGATGGGATTATCTGGCATGAAATAAAGTATCTTTTTCTTCAAAATTATAATCTACAAAGTTATCTAAAGGCACAAATGTATTAAAATTGAAGAATCTTTTTGTAAATTTCTATATGTTGAGCAGCTGTTTTTTCCCAAGAAAATTCTTTTGATCGTTCCAAAGCTTTTGTAGAAAGCTCATTTCTATATTTTTCGTCATTATAAATAGTCCACATGGTTTCTACCAGTTTTTCTTGATCCCGTGGATCCAACAAAATACCAGCATCATCAACCACTTCTGGCAACGATGAAGTATTGGAAACCACCGTAGCTGTCCCGCACTGCATCGCTTCTAATGGGGGCAACCCAAATCCTTCATAAAAAGACATATAGTAAAATGAATTGGCATTGCTGTAGATGCTCGCTAAATCTTCATCCGGAATTCTGCCTGTGATAATTATTTTATCTTTTAAATCCTGAGCATTTTCATATTCGGCAAAGATCTTATCAAAATCCCAGCCTTTGTTTCCCACCAAAACCAAACTTAGATCATCAATCTTTTTCTCGCTTATCATTTGACTAAAACTACGGATGACGTGATCGATATTTTTGCGTGGTTCTAAAGTGCTTAAACTTAAAAAATAGTTTTGAGGAATATTGTATTTTTTTCTGACTTCAGCAAATTTTGCTTCGTCTTTACAAACGTAAAACAAATCCGGAGAAGCAGCCAAAAGACTCACAAATACTCTGTCTGGACTGATTGAAGGTGCGTATTTTAATAAATCTCGTTTTGTATTTTCTGAAACGCAAATAGCAAAACCAGAATTCTTTACACTATTGACTACATCGTTCAAAAGATTGGTATCAGAATTATATTGTGGAAAAAGAATAGGAATTAAATCGTGTATCGTGATAATTCTTTTTAAATTAGGAAAACGCTCTAATTCTTTTGATATGGGAAAATAAGGAGAATGATAAATATCCGAATTAGATAAAATATTAGCATTAGAATTAATTACATAATCTTTAACTCCAAGTTTTGAATAAATTTTTTTAAAGAATTTTTCTTTTCTAAAAGGTAGAAATTTCACTCTATTTCTAGTGTTTGCATTCTCTACAATCAGTTGATTATTAGAAAGATAATTTTCAATATCCGAATTTGTACACTTACTTGTACTATAACCAAAAACAGAATAGAAAAATTTCAAATTGTTTTTATCTCTAACTAATTTTTGAAAAAGTTCATTTGCTACACGGAAAATACCCGTCTCATTTTTTTGATAATGTTCTCCAATGATTGTGGCATCAAAAATAATTTTTATACTCATCTGAATAATGACCAATTATAGTGATTCGTAAAACTTGTTTTGAACTTCTTGTTTTTTGATATTTTTCTCGTGTAAAATACAATATTTAGACGTTTTGGCTGGTAGTCTTTTTAACTTTTTGAAACCTGTTAGTTTTTCATGGACTTTATTTATCCATGATATTTTATGATTTAATTTTAAAATTCTTTCTTGGTAATCAGGATAATTGATGAAAGAATTATCAGTCACATTCCAATCCCATTTCTTTATGTGTTCTTCAGTTATTCCATTGACAATATTGATTCTTGGAACCAAGAAAACATCTCGTTTAAAATATATTAACAAAAATGTTTTTACATTGTTGATAAGTGATGTTTCAGGCAACTCATCTGCATCTAACTGAAAAAGATACTTTTTTGAAGCTTTTTTTATTAAATTATTTTTAAAAGTTGCAAAATCACCATCTAGGCAAGATGTAATTCTAATGATATGATTTCCATAAGATTTCAAAATATCTGTTA
The DNA here is from genome assembly GCA_017989575.1 of Chryseobacterium sp. Taxonomy (GTDB): domain Bacteria; phylum Bacteroidota; class Bacteroidia; order Flavobacteriales; family Weeksellaceae; genus Epilithonimonas. The sequence continues at coordinate 309 of JAGNPP010000122.1, read as the reverse complement.
CTTCAAAATCTTCATTCGTTACATCTTGTAATACAATAATTTCGTCATTATTGTCTATCAACGGAATTAGTTTATCCAGAAGTTTTTTAATTTCTTGGGTTTCATTATTTACTGTAATACCATAAGAAATACTAACACCGAAAAGAGAAGAAATTATTTTTTTCATATTTCAAATCATAACACTATATAATCCTAAAAGCAACGCAGTTTTTTTATAAAACACCCTAAAATTTAAACGCAAAAAATCAGCTTCTATCATATTCATCATCCAATCTCACAGTATCATCCTCACCAAAGTAAGTCCCAGTC
>JAGNPP010000121.1 GCA_017989575.1 Chryseobacterium sp. | reverse complement strand
AATTCAAACTTCGAAGCATGGAAATTAGAAGAAACCAAAGAAAAAGAATTGGGGATTTTTGACATCCGCGAAAATGAAGTTCCCGGCACTCACAGCGTCTTCTACAGATCAGAAGTAGATGAAATCGAAATCAAACACACCGCTTACAACAGAAATGGATTTGCCTTAGGCGCAGTCATTGCCTTAGAATGGATTGTTGATAAAAAAGGGATTTTCACAATGAAAGATGTTTTAGGATTGTAATATTAATAATAAAAAATAAGTCTAAAATCTAGATTCTAACTTCTAATATCTGATTATTTCTGTAACAAAAACCGCACATCAAAAACTAATAATAAAAATCAGCAAAAAGCCGACAGCCAATTGCTAAAAGCAAACCTATGAATTACATCATTACTTATACCATTTATGTCCTTATCATCAGCGTTTTGATGGGGCTTACAACTTGGAAGTTATTCAAAAAGATGGGTTACAATCCATTGCTTTCTTTCGTTCCATTTTACAATTACATTATTGTATTAAAAGAAACCAATCATTCAAAATGGTGGGCTATTTTATCTTACCTACCGATTGTCGGACCAATTATGATGTCGGTTTTTCACATTTTCTTAATGAAGAAATTCGGGAAAAGAGGATTTGTAAATGGTTTGTTGACGGTCGTTTTACCATTTATTTTTATGGCAACTGTCAATTATGGGAAAGATCCACAAGTAGAAACTGAAGAAGAAGAGGAGGATGCTGCAAAAAAAGAAACATTCTTAGGGTCAGTCACTTTTGCAGTGGTTTTTGCAACGATTATTCATGCATTTATCACGCAACCTTTCGGGATTCCTACGGGATCTATGGAAAGAACTTTGCTAGTTGGAGATTTTCTTTTTGTTAACAAATGGGCTTACGGATACAGAATGCCAATGAGACCAGTGGCGTTACCGTTTTTACAAGGAACTATTTTCGATACAGGACAAAAGGGAAATCCAAAAGACGATATGAAATCTTACGTGGATGCTGTAAAATTGCCGTACCTAAGATTGCCAGGTTACGATGAGGTTGAAAGATATGACATCGTGGTTTTCAACTATCCACAAGATTCTGTTCATACGGCGATTGACAGAAAAGATCCTTATGTGAAAAGATGTGTCGGGATTCCTGGAGATGTAATCGAGTTCCGAGATGGAAGGTTGTTTGTCAACAATGCGCCGGAGAAAATTCTTGGCGATGAGTATCAACAACATAAATATATTGTAAAAACATCTAGCCAGCTCAACATTCCACAACTTTACAAAGCATATGGGTTTTTGCCAGTTCAGGAATATCAAACCAATGCTGGATTTATTTATGATTTTCAAGGACTAACCGATCAGGTGGCAAAAGACTTCAAAAATCTTCCTGAAGTTATAGAAGTCAAAGAAGACATTATGGAAAAGGGAGTTAGTAATATTGCCTATTATCCAGTCAAAGAAGGAGGACAAGTGTTAAGAGACCAGGTTGGAAATGCTATCTTTTCCAAAAAAATTGACACTTCAAATTGTATTTATCCAATCAATAAAAATTGGAACCAAGATCAATACGGGCCACTTAGAATTCCTAAAAAAGGCGACATTGTGAAACTCGATAAAGAAACATTGCCACAATACCAATGGATTATCTCCGAGTACGAGCACAACAAACTCGAAAACAAAAACGGAAAAATCTATGTCAATGGACAGGAAACCAACCAATACACCATCAAACAAAATTATTATATGATGATTGGTGACAACCGTGACGCTTCGCTGGATGCCAGATTCTTCGGTGTAGTTCCGGAAGAAAATATCGTAGGACGTCCAATGTTCACTTGGATGAGTGTTCAGGGAGCTTTTCCAGATTCCTTCTCGGCATACCAAGCATCTTTCAAAATCCGTTGGGACAGAATGTTCAAAGCAACCAACACCGGCGAGGCAAACAAAACCTCCTATTGGTGGGTAGCTGTGATTATTTTGGTGCTGTTTTTCGGATGGGATTATTTCGCGAAATTCTTCAGTAAGAAAAAAGAAGAAGAATAATTTTCACTTTGTCAAAGTTCCAAATCTTGGACAAAGTTTTAAGATAATTAGGAGCTAATCCCGCTATCCGCTATATCTTTTTTGCTTTCAGAACGTTGGTTATCCAAAACAAGATTTGTAAAGAAAGCAAAAAAGGATGCCGCTACTATCGGGGCTATGAGTTTGGTCATCCAAATTAATATAACAATACTTGATTGACGTTTCTTAAACTTCAATCAAAATTTAAAATCACCACTTTGTCAAAGTATCAAATCTTTGACAAAGTTTTTTAGTTTTAATATAAGATATGAACAACAAGATTCTTTTACCAATATTTTATTTGCCACCAGTTTCGTGGTTCTTTGTCTTCCTGAATCCGGAAAACCAAATCACCTTCGAGCAATTCGAAAACTTTCCCAAACAAACATACAGGAATCGTGCGGCCATCTACGGAGCCAACGGAAAACTTCCGCTCATAATTCCTATAAAACACACCGGGAAAAGAGAAATCAAAGACATCGAGATTTCTTTTGCAGAAGATTGGCAAAAACTCCACTGGAAATCCATCAAAACAGCTTATCAAAGCACACCATATTTCGAATATTATGAAGATAAGTTGAAAAGTATCTTCAGTGAGAAGATTATATCATTAAAAGATTTTAATATCAAAGCTTTAGGTATCATTCTTGCTATTCTGAAAACCGAAAAAAACTACGACTTCACCTCCGAGTATTTCAAAAACCCAGAATCAGAAGATTATAGAGAAAGATTCTCTGCAAAATCTGAATCAGAATTTGAGACTCCGGAATATTATCAAAGCTTTTCCGACAAGTATGGATTCCTAAAAGATCTATCGATTTTGGATCTCATTTGTAACATCGGCCCGGAAAGTTTGACATATTGTAAGAATATTAAAATCAAATAATTTTGGAAAACTTCTGTTATCAAGAGATTTTCCATTGTTTGAAATAAATAATTTATCTATGAAAAAAATATTGATAGCAGCTGCATTTTACGGCGGATTTGCAATGTTAGCAGCACAAACAGCTGCTCCAGAAAACGACAAAGACCTGAAAACTTGGTATCACAAAGATCATTCGAGCACCAAAGTGTACGGTGTAAATACTGAAAATGCTTACAAATTTTTCGAATCCAAAGGCTTGAAACCAAAGTCTGTGGTCGTGGCCGTTTTGGATAGTGGCGTAGAAGTAGATCATCCTGGATTGGTGAAAAATATGTGGAAAAATCCCAACGAAATTCCAAACAACGGAAAAGATGATGACGGAAATGGATACATAGATGATGTTTACGGATGGAACTTCATAGGAGGCAAAAATGGCGACATCGATGTCGATAATATGGAGGTAACGAGAGTCGTAAAAAAATACAAACCAATTTTCGAAGGTGATGATTCTGCAAAAAATAAAGAGAATCAAGCTAAAATGCCCGAAGATTTTGAAATGTACATGAAGTCTAAACAGCTTTTTGCAACAAAAAGTGAAGAAGCTAAGCAGAATTTTCAGCTCTACACAATGATTGAAAAAGCTATCCCGGATATGGTAAGATTGTTGAACGGAAAAAATCTTACAAAAGAAAATCTAGCGGCAATAAAACCTACTACGCAGCAGGAAGCTATGGCAATGAATGTTCTTGGGCAAGTTTCCAAGGATCCAGAGATTGCAGGTAAATCGGCTTCCGAAGTAGAACAATATCTTAAAAATCAAATGAAAGAAGGATTGGATCAATTGAGGCCTCAAGTAGAAAAGAGTTACAATTTAGATTTCGATCCTAGAAAAGAAATTGTGGGAGATAATTATGACGATTACTCCGAGAAAAAATACGGAAACAACCATTACGAAGGTCCAGATGCAAAACACGGAACGCACGTTGCGGGAATCATTGCAGGATTGGTAAATGGTTCGGAAAACCAATATGGTGTAGCGTCCAGAGTTGCAAAAATTATGACCGTAAGAGCCGTTCCAGATGGCGATGAAAGAGACAAAGATGTTGCAAATGCCGTAAGATATGCAGTTGACAACGGAGCGAAAATACTTAATATGAGTTTCGGAAAGCCTGTTTCTCCAGGCAAAAATGTAGTTTGGGATGCGTTCAAATATGCAGAAAGCAAAGGTGTTCTTTTGGTGAAAGCTGCTGGTAACGAGAACGAAAATATTGCAGAACACCAATACTTTCCAACAAACTTTAAATCACAAGCAGATGAAAAGCCTTTCATCAACAATATGATTGTTGTGGGAGCAAATACCAATGATGCAGACGCATTGAAGGCTAGTTTTTCCAACTTCGATCAAAAGATGGTAGATGTGTTTGCACCGGGAGATAAAATATATTCTACAGTTCCGGACGGAAAATATGAATATCTACAAGGAACTTCTATGGCTTCTCCAGTAGTAGCGGGTGCGGCGGCTATTATGCTGGCCTACATGCCAAATCTGAAACCAGAACAAATTATAGAATCTTTGGTAAAATCATCCAACACGACCGCAACCAATGGTTTTGATAAATTATCCAGATCAAATGGAGTAATAGATGTAGCAAAAGCGTCAGAATATGCCTACAAAAATTTTTATAAAGCTGATGCTCCTTCAAAATCCACCAAGAAACCAATGAAAAAGCAAAAGACAAATAAAGCAATTGACAGAAGCAAATTATAAGCTTAACTTCACGCTTAAAATAAAAATCTGAGAGTTCTCAGATTTTTATTTTTTATCTTTGGCACAGTTTTTTATAATAACATTCTATAAATATAAAACTATGAGAAAATTAATTTTTTTAGGACTTGTAGGTAGTGCTTTGGTTGCGACTTCTTGCTCCTCAAACAAAAGTGGCGTAAGTGCTGGTGAAGCTCAAACATTACGCTCAGATGTTATGAAACTAAAAGGTCAATGGGATATTTCCAACATTGATTATGATAAAAATTATTCTGTAAAACCTTTTGACGAAGGTGCAAGTATCAGTTGTTTTGTAGGTAGTTCTTGGACTTTGATTCCAAATAACTATTCTGGAACATATACTTTGCATGGTGCGAATGGTTGTCCGGCAAAAATTCAGAACATTACTTTCAGCGTTGATAAAAACAGCGTGGTCTCTTTGAAAAAAGTAGGCGAAGGTGAGAAAGCTAAAAAAGTGCTTTCTGGCTACAAATTGATGCTGGAGAATCCTATGGATAACAGTTTCACACTTGTACAATCAGTGAATGCTGATGGGAAACCAATGGACATCCGTTATAATTTTGTAAGAAAAGGTAAATAATAAAACACTTAAAATGAGAATTAACAAATTAAATATCGCCGCATTTTTTATTTCAACATCATTGTTGTTGACAAGTTGTGAAACTGTTCAAAATGCGAATAACACACAGAAAGGTGCCGCTATTGGTACTGCAGCAGGAGCTGTATTGGGAGGAATCCTAGGAAACAACCTTGGCAAAGGTGGTAATGCGCCATTAGGAGCAGTTTTAGGAGGTGTAGTTGGTGGAGTTGCTGGTGGAGTTATCGGTAATAAAATGGATAAGCAAGCTAAAGAGATTAAAGATACATTGCCAGGTGCAGAAGTAGAAAGAGTAGGGGAAGGAATTAAAGTTACACTTAATGAAAATACAGTAAACTTCGATTTCAATTCTTCCAACTTGACTTCTTTGGCTAAAACAAATTTGGATAAATTGGTAACAGTTCTTAGAAACAATCCGGATACAAATATCAACATCTACGGTCACACAGACAGCGTTGGTAGCGATGCGGTGAACTTAAGAATATCAGCTCAAAGAGCCGCCGCTGTTAAAAGTTATTTCTCTGCACAAGGGATTTCTTCTTCCAGATTATTCACAGAAGGTTTGGGTAAATCTAGCCCCGTAGCTTCTAATGATACAGATGCTGGTAGAGCTAAAAACAGAAGAGTTGAGTTCGCAATTACTGCTAACGAAAAGATGATTCAAGAGGCTGCGCAATCTGGAAATTAATAATATTTCTTAGATTTAATTAATAATAATAAACCGCAATTTGCGGTTTTTTTATTTTAATAGTACTTTTGTAGGATTATTAAAACTATTGATGAAAAACTATTTAAAATTAATACGGGTAGAACAGTGGGTTAAGAATTTATTTGTTTTTGCACCATTATTTTTCTCTGGCTATATTGCTGTCCCCACTTTATTTTATAAGAGTGTTTTTGCATTTATCATATTTTCCATCACGGCTAGTTCGATTTACATCATCAATGATTATTTTGATATAGAATCCGACAAAAAACATCCAGAGAAAAAGAACCGACCTCTTGCAAGTGGCGCCATTTCCAAAACCAGTGCTAAAGTTTTATTTGGATTTTTGGTTGCGCTTTCAATCGGGTTGATTTTTTTAGGCAGTTATATTTTCGAGACTAATTATTGGAAATTCGGGATCATCATCGCGGCATATTTTGTTATGAATATTTTCTACACATTCAAACTGAAGCACGTTGCGATTGTAGATATTTGTATCATCGCGTCGGGGTTTGTTTTAAGGATTTTAGCAGGTGGTTATGCCGCAGATATCCAAACCACGCAATGGGCGATTTTGCTGACTTTTGTTCTAGCATTGGTATTAGCAATCGGGAAAAGAAGAGGTGAATTGATCAATGCGCAGATCTCAGGAAAGACCAGAAAATCTTTGGATGGTTACAACGTTCAGTTTGCTGATATTGCTTTGTCAATTTCTGTGACTTTGGCGATTATCTGTTATTTGATGTTTACCTTGTCGCCAGAGATTCAGAAGAAATTTCACCCAAGGGTCTTTTACACCGTGATTTTTGTAGTTTTCGCATTCCTAAGATATTTGCAACAAACCTTAGTTTACAACAAAACTGAATCTCCAACCAAGATTGTTTACAAAGACCGATACATCCAGATTACAGTTGTGCTTTGGGTCATCGCTTTTCTATTGCAGATCTATTTTAAAAAGGAATAATCACAAAAAGATTAAAAACATAAAAACAATGATGAAGATATTATGGGGATTAACTTTGACCTTAAAAAATACTAACAGATGAAACCGAATTTTGTTCAGAAAGTAACCAATTGGGGAAATTTTCCGATTGTAGAAAAAGAAATGAAATCGGACGATTCTATTTCGAAAATCAAACAATTTGTACGGGAAAATAACGAAGTGATTGCACGAGGAAACGGTCGTTGCTACGGCGATGCTTCTCTAGGCGAGCATATTTTTTCAACCAAAAGACTCAATAAATTCATTTCTTTTGATAGACTGAATGGTGTTATCGAATGTGAATCCGGCGTTTTGTTATCAGAAGTTTTAGAAATTTCTGTTCCGCAAGGTTATTTTCTTTACGTAACGCCAGGAACCAAATATATTTCTATTGGAGGCGCCATCGCATCCGATGTTCACGGAAAAAACCACCACGCAGAAGGTTGCTTTTCAGAATATGTAATTGAGTTCAAATTGGTGAATGAAAACGCCGAGGTCATCACTTGCTCACG
>JAGNPP010000120.1 GCA_017989575.1 Chryseobacterium sp. | reverse complement strand
TTAATCCACATTTCGTGTGATGAAATAATCAAGTCTTATTTCTCCGCATACTACCGCACTACAACAATACACTACAATATAATTTTTTTTATAAAAAGAAAAAGAGATGTATAATAATGTAATGAAGGTTTGTGGATTCTTTTTGCAAATTAAATTTTTGAAAGGAAAGAATAAGTTTTAAATTTGTGAAACAAAGAGGGCAGGATTTATTCTGTTCTTTTTAATAAAAACTTTAAAAATATTATTAAATGAAGACTATAAAAGATTTCGATTTTAAAAACAAAAAAGCTTTAGTACGCGTTGACTTCAATGTTCCGCAGGACGAAAATCTAAAAGTGACGGACAATACCAGAATTGTTTCTGTAAAACCTACTGTTGATAAAATCCTTGCTGATGGCGGTTCTGTAATCTTAATGACGCACCTTGGAAGACCAAAAGGCGAAGTAAACGACAAATATTCTCTTAAAAATATTCTGGATGAAGTTTCTTCAGTTCTTGGTAAAGAAGTGAAATTTGTGGACGAATCAATAGGAGAGAAGGCAGAACAAGCTGCGGCTGAACTTCAACCTGGCGAAATTCTTTTGTTGGAGAATCTTCGTTTTCATAATGAAGAAGAAAAAGGTGATGAGGCCTTCGCAGAGAAGTTATCAAAATTAGGTGATGCTTATGTGAATGACGCCTTTGGAACTGCTCACAGAGCACACGCTTCTACAGCTGTCATTGCTGAGTTTTTTCCTTCTACTAAATTTTTCGGTTTACTAATGGAAAACGAATTGATTGCCATCGATAAAGTTCTGAAATCTGGGGAAAAGCCTGTAACTGCGATACTTGGAGGTTCGAAAGTTTCTACAAAAATTACAATTATTGAAAATATTCTTCCTGCAATTGATAACTTAATCATCGGCGGTGGAATGTCTTTCACATTCATCAAAGCACTTGGCGGAAAAATCGGACAATCAATTGTTGAAGACGATAAATTGAGTTTAGCGCTTGAAATTCTTGAGAAAGCAAAAGAACACAATGTAGAAGTTTATCTTCCGACAGATGTTATCATTGCTGACGATTTCAACAATGAAGCTGAGAAGAAAGTAGCTGACATCAGAGAAATCCCTGAAGATTGGCAAGGTTTGGATGCAGGTCCGAAATCTAGAGAAATCTTCAATGATGTTTTGTTAAACTCAAGAACAATTCTTTGGAATGGTCCAATCGGCGTTTTTGAAATGTCAAACTTTGCTGATGGAACTAAAGCTTTAGGTGAAAGTATTGCTGAAGCTACAAAACTTGGTGCATTTTCATTAGTTGGAGGAGGAGACAGTGTTGCTTTTGTAAAACAATTTGGATATTCTGACAAAGTAAGTTATGTTTCAACTGGAGGAGGAGCAATGTTGGAAAGTTTGGAAGGTTTGGAACTTCCAGGTGTTGCAGCAATCAACAAATAAGAATTGATTTTCTAAATTATATAAAACCGACAAAGTAATTTGTCGGTTTTATTTTTGTCTGTACTTGAATAATCTTCAAGAAAAATATTTTAAGGGATTCTCAGAGATTTTATTTGAAACTGAGAAATTTCTTTGATTTTATAAATTTTTACAATTATTAACAATTTTTGAACAAAATAGCTGAAAATTGACCGTCAGAAACTACTCAAAAATCGATTTTCTATCTTTTTTCGATAATGTATATCAAACTGGAAAATTCGGTGTTAAAAAGTGCCTTTACGTTAGAAATCGTTCCGTGAACCACAGCTTTTAACCAAAAAAGAGGTGATTTCTTATATTTTTCACTCAACATTGAGATATAAAATGAATCGAGTAGGAGCGGTTTGATTTTTCTTAATTTCCAATCAGGATTTTTAGAAATGAGATTTTCCATTCCGTTTTTTGAAAAATGATAAACGTGTCTTGGTACATCATAAGCCGCCCAAAATTCTTTATAATGTTTCGCATCGTAAGAAGTTGGATTTGGAACTGCGATAATCAGCAAACCTTTTTCCTTTAATTTTGAATAAAAAAAATCCAACATTTCTTTCTGATTTTCGATGTGTTCGAAAACGTGCCAAAGCGTAATGGCGTCCAGACTTTGATTTTCTATTGAATTTAAATCATCAATAATTTTAGCTTTTGAAGTCTTACTTATCGCTGCATTTCTTGCGTCCAAATTTGGTTCAAATCCAAAAGTTTCGAAATCATTTTCGATGTATTTAACAAATTCTCCAGCCCCGCATCCATAATCTAAAACTTTAGAATCTTTTTTTATTCTGTCGATTAGAATTGTTTTCTTGTATTGAAGATTGAACGATTGCAAGAATTTATAAACTTTTTCCTTCAAACTTCCAGTGTCCTGATGATGCGAAATATAATCTTCACTTTCATAATATTTGGAAATATTCGATGGAATAGGAGCAGTTTTGAAAACACCTTTTGTTTCAGTTTCTATCAATTCGAATTCTTCCTGTGAAAGAAAATGGTCTTTAATTTTCATAAATTAATTCAAAGTTTAAAGTTCAATATTTAAAGTTATAAAATCGGAATATTGAACTTTGAATAAAATGTTTCACGTGGAACATTCAAAATTATCTTCCTAAATAAATCAATAAAACATTGATATCGGAAGGGGAAACACCACTGATTCTACCAGCTTGAGCAATCGTAACTGGTCTTACTTTCGTCATTTTCTGTCTAGCTTCTGTAGATAAAGATGCTATTTTAGAATAATCGAAATCTTCAGGGATTTTAAATGTTTCCAAACGGTTTAGTTTAGCTACATTTTCCTTTTCCTTCTCGATGTAACCTTTGTATTTGATGTTAATTTCGGCTTGTTCTCGAACTTCTTTTTTGTATGCGGAAGTAATATCCTTGATAGCTTGAATCTCGTCTAATTTATCCAACGTCATATTCGGGCGAGTCAGGTAATGAGAAGCTCTGTAAGCTTGGTCAACAGGTGAAGATTCAATAGATTCTAATATTGGATTTATAGCTAAAGGTTTTATAGAAGTTTCTCTCAAGTAAGCTTCCAATTCGTCACTTTTTGAGATTTTTTCTTGGACATTTCTTAATCTTTCTCCTTTCGCTAATCCAAGATTGTAAGCCTTTTCAGTCAATCTAATATCTGCATTATCTTGTCTGAGAAGCAATCTGTATTCTGCACGTGAAGTGAACATTCTGTAAGGTTCTTCAGTTCCTTTTGTAATCAAATCATCGATTAGAACGCCGATATAAGCCTCATCTCTATTGAGAATGAATTCACCCTTGTCGTGGACATTATTGTGAGCGTTAATACCTGCCATCAAGCCCTGTCCTGCTGCTTCTTCATAACCTGTGGTTCCGTTGATTTGACCTGCGAAATAAAGATTTTGAATCAACTTGGTTTCAAGGGTATGATAGAGTTGGGTAGGAGGGAAGTAATCATATTCTATAGCGTAACCCGGACGGAAAACCTTTACGTTTTCGAAACCTGGAATGTGTCTCATTGCTTTGATTTGAACATCTTCCGGAAGAGATGAACTGAAACCATTGACATAGATTTCCACAGTTTTCCAACCTTCTGGTTCTACAAATAATTGGTGTCTGTTTCTCTCTGCAAAACGGTTAATTTTATCCTCAATACTTGGACAATATCTTGGTCCGGTACTTTGAATCGTTCCGTTGAACATTGGGCTTCTGTCAAAACCTTCACGTAAAATGTCGTGAACTGTTTCGTTGGTATAAACGATGTGACAGCTTAATTGTTTGGTTAACTTAGGAGTATCTAAATAACTGAATTTCTGAGGATTTTCGTCGCCTTTTTGCTCTTCCATTTTGGAATAGTCAAGGCTTCTGCCATCAACTCTTGGAGGTGTTCCGGTCTTCATTCTGCCAGATTCGAAACCTAAAGAAACGAGTTGTTCTGTGATTCCGAAAGCTCTTGGTTCACCCATTCTTCCACCACCGATTTGTTTTTCTCCGACGTGTATTAAACCGTTAAGGAATGTTCCATTTGTAAGTACAACAGATTTAGATCTGATTTCGATTCCTAAACCTGTTACAACGCCAACAGCTTTACCATTTTCTATGATTAAGCTTTTTACCATATCCTGAAAGAAGTCAAGGTTTGGTGTATTTTCCAATGCTAAACGCCATTCTTCTGCGAAGAGCATTCTGTCGTTTTGAGTTCTAGGCGACCACATTGCTGGACCTTTTGAAAGGTTCAACATTTTGAATTGGATTGCTGATTTGTCTGCAATGATTCCGGAATATCCGCCCATTGCATCGATTTCGCGAACGATTTGTCCTTTTGCAATTCCGCCCATTGCTGGGTTGCAACTCATCTGTCCAATGGTTTGCATATTCATTGTGACCAGAAGGGTTTTGGAACCTAAATTAGCTGCTGCAGCTGCGGCCTCACAACCTGCGTGACCTGCACCAACGACGATGACATCGTATGTATCTGTAATCATTTTATTTGCTTTTGGCTAATAGCAAATTGCTAATAGCAATAAAATTTGATAATTAATATCGATATGTTCCACGTGAAACATTATCGAAAATTTCTTTTTAAAAACTATCGTAACTAGCCCTGATTGTAGCGGCATCCTTTTTTGTTTTTTTGTGCAATCCTTTCTATCTGATTGACAAACGTTCTGAAAAAACAAAAAAGATATAGCGGAAAGCAGGATTAGCTCCTAAAAATTTGAATATCGGTTGATATAGAAATCTTCCTTTTGTCGCATTGTGGATTCTTCTTCCTCGGTTTTGTCCTTGTATCCGCAGAGATGGAGAAGCCCGTGAGCCAAAACTCTACGAAACTCTTTTTCTGAATCCTGAGATAGGGTGGAAGCGTTGTCCAAAATGCGGGGCAAAGATACGAAAATATCTCCTGAGATGGTTTTCCCCTTCACATAGTCAAACGTGATGATGTCTGTGTAGTAATCGTGGTCCAGATAATCCTGATTGACCTTGAGAAGATAATCGTCGTCGCAAAAGATATAATTGATGTCGCCGGGTTTTTTGTTCTCAGAAAGAATTAAATCTTCCAGCCAAATTGAAATGTTGGAATCGATGTTTTTTTTGTCGATATTTTCGAAGAAATAGTTTATCATAATTTTAAAACCAATGTCCTAAGATGACGCTGAAAACGCCTTTGTGTTTGTTGAGTGATTTGCTATAGTTCAATTTTATTTGCCCGAAAGGTGATTTGTAGCCTGCGGTAATTCCAAGAGAACTATAATTTAATTTCACCGCATCCTCAAATTTTATGGAGCTGAACAGGTTGGCGATGCTGAAGTTTCCGACCAAGAAATAATTTTTGCCAAATCTAAATTGAAAATCATTTGACGCAAGGAAAATATTATTGTCGTTCAAAGATGCAAATTGATAACCTCCAAATCTTTTGAAATTTCCGAGTGATTGCTCAAATATCCCGCCTATTCTGTATTGATAAAATGAAGGTAGTGCTTCGCCAACTGTAATTCCACCGTAGAGGTTGATTCTGTATGTGAAGAGTTTTGAAACGAAGAAATTCATTTTGATGTCTGCTTTTATGAGAATTGGTTTCTTTTCCAAATCTGCATTGAAAAGATCTACGATTTTTCCTTCAGCATTTAGGTAAAACCCTTTTGTAGCGAAGTCTTTGTCATTCTGCGTATCGCTTTTTACGAAGACGTAAGGATTGAGGTATTTTTCTGTTTTTTCATCGAAACCATTTCTATCGCTTTCAAAATAATCGTGGCTTAGTCCACCTCCGATTGCAAATTTGTCTTTCCAAACGGATTGTATGTAGGCTTCGTTTCTGAACCATTTCCAAGTTTCAATGGTGTAATTGTCTGTATTTTTAAGATCAAAACTCATTCCGGAAGAATAAATTCCGAAACCTGGGATATAGCCGTTATCAATGAAATAATTGAAATAATATCTAGGATTATCTCCTACCACAACGTCTAAGGACAGATTGGAATTTCTGAAAAGTAAACGTTTTGCAGAATAATTCAGTAATAATCCGGTTTTGAAAATCTCATCGTAATGCAAACCAAATTTCAGAAAATGTCTTGTTTCGTCTTCCTCCACAATTAGTTTTAAATAGGAACTGTTGTTTTCCTGCAAAATATCGTAATTGATAAATTTGTAGTTGTTGGTCGCATAGAGCTTATCTAGCATTTTGTTGATGCTTCCATAAGTCTGCATAGAAGGCAGTTTAAGCCCCATTTTTCCTCGAACATAATTTGATTTGTAGATTCGTCCATTTTCCACCACAAGGCTGTCTATTTTGTAAACACTGGAATAGATTGGATTGATGGAAGAGCGGATTCTTTCAAATTTTCGCTTGGGTAATTGGTTGAGAATATCAACATATTTCAAAGCTTCCACATAACCGCTATCAAGAATTTTACGCTTGTTATCGTAGCTTGTGGCGGTCATACCGGTAAGATCTGGTTTGATGTTAATATCAGTAAAATTGTATTGATGGATTGTTTCTTTTTGAATTCCAAAATCAATGATTTGATTCAAGATGGAAATCATATTATTAAGATTATCACGCTTTGCCAACGGTTGATTGAGATCTACGCCAATTACAATATCGATTCCCTTATCTTTCAAAGGTTTTGACGGAAAATTGACAGTCATTGCACCATCTACATAAATACTATCACCGATTTTTACAGGTTCTAACAGCGATGGAAATGCCGAACTTGCCATAATGGATGACACCAAATCGCCGTTTTCAAAAATCTTCATTTGACCGCTTTCTATATTGGTCCCAATGCACATAAAAGGAATTGGAAGCTTGGAAAAATCGTCGATATTTGAGACATTTCTTAAGAGTTCTTTCAATAAATAAACGTTTCTCTGACCTGTACTAATTGACGAAGGAAAGCTGATCTTTCCATTTTTAAGTGGAACAGAAAAGAGATATTTGTCAACGCTTTTATTGAAAAAACTAGTTTCCTGTCGCGTTTTTGGGTCGGTAATCAATGAATAGAAATCCGTGTCCATCACAATTTTCTCAATGTCTTTTCCCGTGTAACCTGATGCGTACAAACCGCCCACAATCGCGCCCATACTGGTTCCTGAGATGTAATCGATTTTAACGCCGAGGGAATCCAAAACTTTAAGGACACCAACGTGCGTAAAACCTTTGGCTCCACCACCAGAAAGAGAAAGTCCTATTCGTGGATTTTTCGGAATGACAAGATTTTCCTTTACCTGAGAATTTATCGTCAGATAAGCCAAGAAAATTACCAGATAAAAGAGTTTCTTAATCATTTTAATTTTTTATATATATTCTTTTTACTCTCGGAGAAATAGAAGTTAGAACTTCGTAAGTAATTGTATTGCAATATTTTGAAAATTCTTCCAAAGTCGGATGTGAATTGAAAATCACGACAGAATCACCTTCTTTTACATTTGCATTTTCCACATTTATCATCATCATATCCATACAAACGTTGCCCACAATTGGACAAAGTTTTTTATTAATGCCAACATTTCCGACCTTATTTCCGACCAATCTTGGAATTCCGTCTGCGTAACCAACCGGAATTGTAGCGATTTTTGTATCGTGTTCAGCTTTGTATTTTCTGCTGTAACCTACTGATTCTCC
>JAGNPP010000119.1 GCA_017989575.1 Chryseobacterium sp. | reverse complement strand
CGCCGAGTCATTCAATGCTAAAATAAAAAACTTCAGATTGCAACTAAGAGGTGTGCGGGATAAAGCATTTTTCTTGTTTAGGTTGTCTAAGCTTTTTGCATAGCCCCCAAGCTTTGGAATTGATCCGGTCTTTGCATCAAGGCATCATTCATATTTTCCAGAGAAATATAATAATTGATAACATACAACCCTGTTTCTGGAACTACATATTGATTATCTTCCAAATATTCCGAACCGATGAGATCTGCTTCTGTCGCATCTAGTTTTACCGCGTGGAAATTAGATTTTGAAGATTCCAACTGAGTTATTGAAGATGACAATGCACTTGTGTTGCTCATTGCGAAAGCATTCGGATCGCTGAACATTTTTTTCCAGCCTCCGTCAGATTTTTTGTGACTAGAAGTTGCAGAGTCATAAACATAATAGCCAGAACTGGTGATTTGTTTTGTTTTTTGGGAAGTTTTGGAACCGGTGGAAGTTATGAAAATCATAGCGCCGTTTTGTGCAGGACCGTAGAGATGGTCTTTCATCCGGAGAGAATCTGCGCTTATCCTTGGTGGAATCATCCCTTCTGCGAGATTGGGCATAGCCGATTTGTGAACTTCGAAAGTGGCTAATGGCTTTGAAGTATTAATCCCCACTTGTGATTTTATAGAAATTAAAACCAAAGCAAAAACAACAGTATAAATTTTCTTCATGATTTATAAAAAATTTCGAGGCAAAAAGAATTCGAGATTCTTACTTCGCCTTATAAAAGGTGAACGACATACCTCTTTGAGTGATCTTTTTAGAAATCTGCCCCAATCTTAAAAAAAACTGAGGCAGAGAAACATAATGCTTAGGATGAATGTTTATTTTTTAGTAATTGACTACCAATTTGTTGTATCTCTTGGGGGATCTTTTTCCGGATCTCCTCCAGGCCTACTTGCGAGTTTATTAGTTTTTACACTGTCAGAACTAATGCTGTCAGCCACTTTGTTTGAAGTAACGGGTCTTTGCTGAATTGCTGAATCAAAATCAGCATCTATACTATCTTGGCGACAAGAGATAAAATTGAAAGACACAAAAGTAATAGCTAAGACTGTCGAGATTTTTTTCATAAAATGTAATTTAATATCGAAATAATTTAGTTGAAAAAGAAATTATATTTTTTCATTTTCTGTTACAAAATTAGGTTCAAAATTTTGGTATTTAGAACTAAGATGGTCTTGATTACGAAATTATGACGTCCTAATTCATAAATTACGACATCTTTAAATAAATGACATTCAATTGATTATTAACAAATATATGTAATAACAATTCATATAGGATTATGATTAAATTATTATCAATCATAGACAAGATTTCCGTATTTTTGCTCACACAAATGATGAAGATTTAAAATTCTTTTAATGAAATTTTTCTTCTTTATCATATCGATTTTTTTTTATGGGAGTGTTTTTTCCAAAGACACAGATCCCAAAACCTACGATTATTATAGAGAAAAATATCAATTTCTTGAAGAAGGCAATGCCAGGGCTTTCCTCTATTTGAAACCTTACATCCAGAAAGCTAAGGATGAGAAAAAATACGATGAACTTTTCCAAGCTTACAAAGACGCTACCTTTTATTCCAAATCTATTCATCAAAAGCTGCAATATGCTGATAGTTGCATAGATGCAGCTTACAAATCGAAAAGCGATGACCAAATATCTTCTTCTTACGTTTTACGAGGAAGCATCTATTACGCCAAGCAGAAAAAATACAAATTGGCTTTGGATGAATATCTGATGGCCTACAAATATTCTAAAAACTCCAGCGACTTATATTTAAAGAATAAAATATCTTACCATTTAGGTGTTGTTAAAAATTATTTAGGTTATCACGAAGAAGCTTTGGAGCTTTTTAAAATATGTTTAGAACATTTCGAAACAGAATCCATCGGTAACTCATCAACCAAGGAGAATAAAATTTACAACAACCAAAAAGGCTACCTCAACAGCTTGCACCAGATGATCATCTGCTACAGAAACCTCAAGGATTTTAAGAAAGCAGATTCTCTTATAAACATAGGTTTACTCAAAACTTTTAATAACAAAGACTTTCTGCAAGAGCGAAGTTATTTCCTGAAATGCAAAGGCGTTTCGGAGTATAATTACACCAAATACAAATCCTCAATTTCTTATCTGGAAGAATCTTTGGGATTGCTGAAAGATGATTTTGCCTGGAAATCTTTCAATTATTTCTACATTGGAAAAAGTTACAAAGCTTTGAACAACGATTCACTGGCGATCACGAATTTCAAAAAAATTGATTCTATTTTCAATAAACATGAATTCATATTACCAGAATTGAGAGAAAACTATGAACTTCTCATCAACTATTCCAAACAAAATAAGGATCGGGAAAAGCAACTGTATTACACCACACAACTCCTGAAAGCAGACAGCATCCTGTCCAGAGATTTTGCCTACATCTCGCTAAAAATCCATCGGGAATATGACACCAACACCTTGCTGGAGGAAAAAGGAAAACTTGAAAAAGCAAATACTTGGGGCGGCTTTCTAATTCTTTGTCTTGTAATCATAGCTGGCGGATTGGTTTGGATTCTCGTAAAAAGACGCAAAAAAGAAAAAAATACAGTTGAAAAATACAGCGAACTGGAGGAAAAACTACGAACCGAAAATTATAAAAACCCGGAAACAACTACAACAAATCCAGAAACTTACGACGATAAGAAAAGTCAAATCACACAGTCATTGAAACAAGATCTTCTCAAAAAGCTGAAAAACTTCGAAGATAAAAAGCAGTTTACCCAAAAAGGTCTTACGATTCAGAAACTCGCGATTCAGTTTGAGACCAACTCCAATTATCTTTCGCACGTGATCAACGAGCAAAAGGGAATGAACTTCAACAAATACATTGGCGACCTCAGAATCCGACACATCACCTGTCTTTTATTTGAGAAGAATATCTATCTCAATTACACGATTGACAGTCTGGCAAAAGAATGTGGCATTGCATCGCGACAGAACTTTTCGGATTTATTTTTCGAGATTAATGGAATCCGGCCAACCGATTTCATCAAGAACAGAAAAAAAGAAATCAACAATCCGGAAAATCCTACTTCTTTGGACAACTCTCCGGATTGCTAAAATTTAGTTAATATCTAAAAATTCTGCAAAGCTGATGGTTTTTTGCTCACCAGATTCCAGATTTTTGAAAGTGATTGTTTGATCTTTAATTTCCTGCTCGCCAAGGAAAACCAAATTTTCGATTCCCTTTTTCTCAGCGTAAGTGAATTGTTTTTTCAATTTTGAAGCTTCTGGATAGAGTTCTGCGGAAATATTTTTAGCTCTTAATTTTGAGATTAATTTTAAAGCTTCAATGGATTCAGTTTCGCCGTAATTTGCGAAAAGATATTTTACGTTCACGTCAGAATCTTCTGGGAAAATCCCCAATTCTTCCATTACAAGATAAATTCTGTCCAATCCAAAAGAAATCCCAATTCCGGGGACATCTTTCACACCGAAAACTTCCGTCAGATTATCATAACGTCCGCCTCCACCGATGGAACCCATCGCAACATCTTTTGCTTTCACTTCGAAAATTGCGCCAGTGTAATAATCTAAACCTCTGGCCAATGTAATATCAAAAACCAAATCTTCAGAATTAATTCCAAGTTCAAGAGCATTTTTGATGACGAATTCTAGTTCTTCTACACCTTTCAATCCAGTTTCGTTGCCTTCAAATTTTTCTTTGAGGTTTGATAGATTTTCCAGTGCATCATTGGTTTGATTGAAAAGGAAATCCAGTTTTGAGATTGCGTCTTCCGAAATCCCTTTTTCCAGCATTTCTTTTGTCACGCCATCTTTTCCTATTTTGTCCAATTTATCCAGCGCAACGGTAAAGTCAATTAATTGGTCAGCAATTCCTGCATATTCTGCAATTCCAGAAAGGATTTTTCTATTATTAATGTGAACTGAAACCGCTAAATTTAAATTATCAAACGATTTGAAATACAATTGCAACAACTCCACTTCCTGCCAAAGACTCGTACTTCCCACAACATCCGCATCACATTGATAAAACTCTCTGAATCTCCCTTTCTGAGGACGATCTGCACGCCAAACCGGCTGAATCTGATAACGTTTATAAGGAAAAGCCAACTGTCCTTGATTCATCGCCACGAAACGTGCAAATGGAACTGTAAGGTCGTAACGAAGGGCTTTTTCGGAGATTTGAGAAATTAATTTTTGAGAATTTTTACTTCCCCAATCTTCATCATTCGTTTTTGAGGCATAATCGCCAGAATTCAGGATTTTGAAGATCAATCTATCGCCTTCTTCGCCGTATTTTCCAGTCAATGTAGAAAGGTTTTCGAAACTTGGCGTTTCCAAAGGCTGGAATCCAAACAATTCGAAATTATTCTGTAAAACATTGATGATATATTTTCTTCTGGAAACTTCTTTCGATGTAAAATCTCTGGTTCCTTTTGCTAGACTCGGCTTCATTTTATAATAGATAAATGATGATTGGAAATAATAAATGATGATTGATTAATGATAATCGATTGCAAAAATAAGGATTATATGCTGAAAGCTGAATTTTTGATTTTCATTAATTCAAAAAATAATAATTTTGGAGTATGATTTTATTTGACGACCAATTTGAGTTAGTAGAAAATATCCTGCCCTACGATGGCATCACTTCATACTATGGAAAAGTTTTTTCTGAGGAAGAAGCGAACGAATATTTCAACAAATTAATGACCCAGATCGAATGGAAAAGTGATGAAGCCGTCATCTTCGGAAAACTCATCGAGACCAAACGAAAAGTCGCTTGGTACGGAAACGAGCCATTCAGCTACACTTATTCGGGACGAACAAAAACCGCTTTGACTTGGAATAAAACATTGTTGGAAATCAAAGAAAAAATTGAGGCTGTAAGTGGCGAAAGTTTCAATTCCTGCTTACTTAATCTCTACCACGACGGCTCGGAAGGAATGGCCTATCACAGCGATGGTGAAAAGGATTTGAAGGAAAATGGCGCGATCAGTTCTGTAAGTTTTGGAGCTGAGCGGAAATTTAATTTTAAACATAAAACTTCGAAAGAATTGGTTTCATTGATCTTGGAAAACGGAAGTTTATTGATGATGAAAGACACGACTCAGAAATTCTGGCTTCACAGATTGCCAACGACCACGAGAATCATTAAACCGAGAATCAGTTTGACTTTCCGAACAATTGATAAATCAAAATGATGAATTTTCTCGCAGATTAAGCAAATTTTGCAGATTTATTTTATCAACAATTGGAAAATTTGAAATATTAATTTGGACATCAATTTAAATCACAGCTTTGTATTTTCTCATAAATCCAAGGCAAAGCAACAATCCAAGGATAGATAATCCTGCGCCAACCAAAGATGGATAATTGTAAGTCAAGCCATATTCCAAAGGCAGTCCACCGAAAAATGCACCAAGAGAATTCGCGATATTGAAAGCGGCTTGCATAATTGCGGCAGCCATCATTTCAGAATTTTTCGCAGTTCGCAACATAATGATGTTGATTGGCGTTCCGACAGACATTGATAAAACCCCACAAATAAAGGTAAGAACCAAAGAAATAATTTTGTTTTCTGAAAAGAAAAAGACGCAGATCAAAGCCAAAATCATTGCCGTAAAAAGAATAGAAGCTGCCAAAGCTGGTCGCATTTTGTCTGACATTATTCCGCCTAAGAAATTACCTACAACCATTCCGGAACCTGCCAAAACCATAATGTAAGCGATGGAATCTGTTGGAAACTTTGAAACGTTGGTCATCAAAGGTGTGATGTAACTAAACCACGCGAACAAACCTCCAAATCCAATCGCAGAAATCGAAATAATGTGCCAGGCTTTGATGGTTTTGAAGAATTCTAATTCATCTTTCAAACCGACGGTTCGCAGACTGTTCATATAAGGAAGCAAAAATTTAAGCGCAAGAATCGTGATTAATCCTATTAAAGAAACGACGCCGAAAGCATATCGCCAAGAGAGCTGATGTCCGAGCCAAGTGACAAATGGAACCATCGCGAGATTCGCCAGCGTGAGTCCAGCAAACATCATTGCGATACTTTGTGCTTGCTTTCCAGGTTTTGCCAAGCGTGATGAAACCACAATCCCGACACCGAAAAACGCACCGTGAGGCAATCCGGACATGAATCTCAGAATCATCATCGTGTAATAATCATTGGACAAAGCCGACAATCCGTTGAAGATGGTGAAGGCAATCATCAGGAAAATCAAAATTCTTTTTGGAGGAAATTTTGCGGCATAAGCTACCAAGATCGGCGCGCCAACAACCACGCCTGCTGCATAAGAAGAAATAAAATGTCCGGCTTGGGGAATCGAGATGTTTAATGATTTTGCAACGTCGGGCAAAAGTGCCATAATTACGAATTCTGTAGTCCCAATTGCCAATCCGCCAAGTGTCAGCGGAAGTATTCTCTTATCCATTTTGCAAAAGTCTTTATTTTAAAACGGAAATTCAAATTTTATGGATTCAAAATATCGAATGGTGTTATTAAATTAAACTATTGTTTAAATTGGGTTAACAATAATATCTAAAATCATCTATTTGTATAACAAAATTTCAATTCATTTTGAATCTGCAGCCCGACTTGAGTGGAGCTCTTTTTTGCGGCTGGAAAAGCTAAGGCAAAAAAAGCGGGAACGGAAGGCGGAAAAGCTGCCCAAATTATTTTTAAAATCATTAAAACCAATTCTTAATCCTATTGTAATCCAAGAAATAGGTTACTCGAAGTGAAACATTGTTGACCATCGGCGCATCAAAAAGTTCGTTGAAGTTATTTTTGAATCGCATTCTGGAAACTTCCAGATAGTTGCTGGTCGCATTTCTGTATAACAAAGTCAGCTGACTCCCCGGCGCAAACCACCACGAATAGCGCAAATCCACGTTCCAAGAATTGTAAGTTCCGGCGAGATTTGGATTGTAAGTCGTGTTCTCGTTCAGGCTTCCATCGTTCTCCAAACTGTAAAATTGCTTGTAAGTAACATCTGAAAAATAATGACGGAAAGCCAATGACAGCGCCATTTTGTTATTGAAAGTGTATTGTCCCGTCACCGAGTTTTCGTAGGTATTTCGTTGACGTCTTCCCATATAAATTTCGTCAGCGTTTCGTCCTGCAAAACCAACTTCGTTGTTACTGAAAACCGGATTGAATTTCCAAATGAGATTCAGTTTGTCGGACGCTCTGTAACGCAGATACAATGACGGAATCACTTGATTTCTGCCTTTCTGGTCGTAAGCATAATAATCAATTGATACATTGTACTGAAGTTTTTTGCGGCTGTCACTTTCAAAGAACAACCAGCTATCAAAATAACCGGGAACGTTGAGATGTCGTCCGAAAGTTCTTGGTTCGTAAATATCCTTTTCTCCGTAAGGCGTGAACTCTACGCCGCCACCAAAACTTTGAAACTTCTTGTTGGTGAATGAGTTATTGTGATTGAAAACTAATTTTTGATTCAGAAATGGTTCCAATCTGTGGTAATAATTTAGATTGAAATTGAGATATATATTGTTGAGTTTT
>JAGNPP010000118.1 GCA_017989575.1 Chryseobacterium sp. | reverse complement strand
GGTTTTGCGAAAGGAACGACCAAAGTGGTGAACACGAACTTGAATCTCCACTCAACGCTTGGAAACGCTGGAATCATAGCACAAGTTGATATGCGCAGAAAAAACCGTGAGTTGTACGATGTGAAAGCCAACTTGCAGAATCTTCAAATAGGGAAGATGATTCAGAACAAAGATTTGGGCGCAATCACAGCTCAGATTTCTGCTAAAGGCGAAAGTTTCGATTTCAAAAACGCAAACGCAAATCTTGTGGGAAACGTTCAATCTGCGACTTACAAAGGTTACCGCTATCAAAATATGAATTTGGTTGGCAAGATCAATCGTGGTGCTTACAATATTGTCCTCAATTCCAAAGACCCGAATGCGAATCTTAATCTGACTGCTTCTGGCGTTTACGATGAGAAAAATCCGACGGTAAAGGTAAATGGAACTATCAATAAATTAGATTTAAATAAACTCGGATTTTACAGTTCGCCAATGATTTTGGCTGGCGCAATTGATGGTGATTTCCAAAGTTTGGCTCCAGATCAATTGAATGGTTATTTGAAGTTGAAAAACTTTGCCATTTCCGATGAAAAGGAAGTTTATCCGATTCAGGAAATGAACTTGTTGGCGGTTTCTACACCAGATTCTAATCAGATTAAATTTAATTCCCAAATCGCTGACGTAGAACTCAACGGAAAATATAAATTGACTCAGATTTTCGGAGCGTTGTCGCAGACTATTAATCAATATTATCAATTCCAAAAACCGAGCAAAGAGAAGATTGATGAGGGCCAGTTTTTCACGCTTAATGCAAATATCAAAAATGATGACTTGATTAGAAAGTTTGTTCCGGATTTGAAAAGTTTTGAAACCATCAACATCGTAGGAAATTACAACGCAGATTCTCAAAAAATAGAGTTGGATGCGAAGATTCCACAGGTTTTGTATGGTACGAATACACTCGAGAATACAAATATTAAAATCACAAATGAAAATCAAGCATTGCAATACAATCTGGATGTCGCTTCTTTGAAAAGTGAGAGTTTTGCTTTGAACAAAGTCAATATCAACGGCGATGTGGCGGAGATTATCATTAATTACAACATCACGACGAAAGACGATAAAGATGCCACACAATTTCTGATTGCCGGAAATGCAAAATCGATGAACGACATTACCGAAATCTCCTTAAATCCAAATGGTTTGAAACTAAATTATATGGATTGGACGGTTGCGGAAAACAACAAAATCCAAATCGGAGGCCAGGGAATTTTTGCGGAAAATTTCAGATTGTCAAATGCTGGAAGTGAGATTTTGGTTCAGTCAGAAAATACGTCACCAAACAGTCCGCTGAATGTTTCGCTTAAGGATTTTAAAATTGAAACCATCACGGAAATCATCAAAAAAGATTCTCTTCTGGCGAAAGGAACAATCAACGGAACAGCACAACTGCGAGATTTAAATAAAAATATGACGTTCACTTCGGACATCGATGTTTCGGATTTGTTCGTTTTTGGAAGTCCGGTTGGAAATCTAGATATCAAAGTTGATAACCAAACACCTGACGTTCTGAACGCCAATATCTCACTTTCCGGAAATAACAACGATGTGAAAATCAATGGAAATTACAACACATCGGCAAGCAGTTTTGATTTGAATCTGGCGATGAATCAACTTCAAATGCAGACTTTGCAAGGTTTCACGATGAACGCCATTACGAATACAGAAGGTTTCCTTTCCGGCGATTTAAAAATTACGGGAACAACGACTGCACCGAAGATTTTGGGTGATGTGAAGATGAATAATGTCGGATTGATGATTGCGCAAACTGGAAGTGATTTTAGAAATATTAATGATAAAATCGATTTCACAAACCGCGGAATTGAATTTGATAATTTCAAAATCAATGACAAAGACGGCAATTCTTTGAGAATCAATGGTCAGGTTTTGACGCAGACTTACAGAGATTTTGCCTTCAATTTGGATCTTGATGCGAAGGATTTCAAAGTGGTGAATTCCGAGAAATCAAACGATGCAATGATGTACGGAATTTTGGCAATTGACGCAGGATTGAAAGTTCGCGGAAATCTTGATTTGCCTAAAGTGGACGGAAGATTGGCGGTTTCTGAAAATACAGATTTCACGTTTGTACTTCCTCAATCAAGCCCATCGTTGCAGGAAAGAGACGGAATTGTGGAGTTCATAGACCAAGATCAAATTGCATTGAACAAAACGATTAAAACAGATTCTCTGGATTCTCAAACCAATTTCAAAGGAATGGACGTGAGCGTGAATATTGAAGTGAGCAAAGAAGCTAAAATGTCCATCATCATTGATAAAGCGAACGGCGATTTTGTGAAACTTCAAGGTGAAGCAGATCTGACAGGCGGAATTGACCCTTCTGGAAAAACCACTTTGGTCGGCGTTTATCAGGTTGAAAAAGGAAGTTACGATATGTCTGTAAGTCTTTTGAAAAGGAAATTTGATATCCAAAAAGGTAGTACAATTACTTGGACTGGCGAACCAACAACGGCAACGCTCGACATCACGGCGGTTTACAAGTCGAATGTTGCGCCAATCGATTTGGTGGAACAACAGATGACCGATACAGAACTAAATCAATTCAAACAAAGAATTCCGTTTAATACGTTATTGATTTTGAAAGGCGAATTGATGAAACCTCAAATCAGTTTTGATATTACGACGGACGAAAAAAATAACTCGGTTTCATCTTTGGTGACCGAAACGATTGACGGTAAATTAGCGCAATTGCGAGAAGATGAAAACGAAATGAACAAACAGGTTTTTGCGATGCTTTTGCTTAACAGATTCATTGGTGAAAATCCTTTCCAAAGTAATTCTGGCGTGTCTGCGGAGACGATGGCGAGACAAAGTGTGAGCAAGATTCTTTCTCAACAGATTAATAATTTAGCTTCAGATTTGATAAAAGGTGTTGACCTTAATTTTGATCTTGAATCTTCCGAAGATTATTCTACCGGAACTCAAAATACAAGAACAGATTTGAATATCGACGTCAGCAAAAAATTATTAAATGACCGCTTGAAAGTATCTGTAGGAAGTAACTTCGGCGTGGAAGGTGAAGCGAGACAAAATGAAAATACGACCAACATTGCTGGAGATGTGACTGTGGATTACAGCCTTTCCCGAGATGGAAGATATATGCTCCGCGCATATCGAAAAAATGATTACCAAGTGGCTTTGCAAGGGCAAATCGTGGAAACTGGCGTCGGTTTTATCATCACTTTGGATTATAACAAATTCTCTGATATTTTCCGAAAATCAAGAAGAAACAACAGAGACAGCAAGAAAAAACAGGACAAGGAAGTCGTAGAATTTAAGTAATGAAATTGCTGAGAAAATTGGCAATGAAATTCATCTTAAACCACATAGACACATAGAAAAAATCAAAAATGATATAAGCTTGAACAAAAAGAAAAAATAGCTATAATTCAGTCTATTTTTTCTTAAAAATTCAATTAACACATCAAAACTATGTGCCTATGTGGTTACAAATTTTAAACATAATTTATCAGCAGGTACCCAGATTAATATAATTAGGAAACTACAAATGAAAATCAATCTAAATACATATTGTAAATATTTTTTAGCATCGGGAATTACGGCGTTTGTGATGTCTTGTAGCAACACCAAGTTCCTGAAAGAAGGCGAAATGCTCTACACTGGAGGCGAAGTGAAGGTGGAAAATGACAGTATTTCTAAAAAGGAAAAGAAGGCTTTGAAAAGTGCTTTGGAAGAAAATCTGACACCAAAACCGAACTCATCTTTTTTTGGATTAAGACCAAAATTATACGCCTACAATGCAACCAAAGAACCTGAAAAGGAAAAAGGATTGAAATATTGGCTCAAGTACAAATTTGGTGAAGAGCCGGTTTTATTGGGCGATGTTGATAGAGAATTCAACAAAGATATCATCGTCAATTATTCTGAGAACAAAGGTTATTTCAATGCAAAAGCAAAGTATGACACGGTTTCAAAAAACAAAAAGGCGCAAGTCATTTATACGCTGAATCCTGGTAATCAGTATTTGATTAGTAAGGTTAATTTCCTTCAAGACTCAACCTTAATCAATCAGGAAATTCAGGCAATTAAAGATAAAAGTTTGTTGAAACCTGGAAATCCTTTTGACCTGGAAGTCATCAAATCTGAAAGACAAAGAATCGATGATGCGATGAAGGACAAAGGTTTTTATTATTTCAGTCCGGATAATATCATTGTTCAAGCCGACAGCACGGTCAGCAAAAATCACAAAGTTGAGCTGAATGTCAAACTAAAAGACAACACACCAAAACTTGCAACCGAGCAATACACGATTGATAAAGTGGTGGTTTTTCCAAACTACAATCTCCGTGATGCCAAGCGTGGAAAGTACAGCATTCCAATGAATCCAGATTCTTTGAAAGGCTATGAATACAATGATATTTATGTAGTGGACCCAGATAAAAAGTTCAAACCAAGAATTTTTGACCGGGCTTTGTATTTTGACAAAGGCGATGTTTACAACAGAAAAGACCATAATTTATCATTGAATAGATTGATTAGTTTAGGCGTTTTCAAATTCGTTAAAAATGAATTCATCGTTTCAGATTCTTTGAATCATAAGTTTGATGCTTATTATGTTTTGACGCCGAGAGAGTTACAATCGTTGCGTCTGGAAGCTTTGGGAAGAACCAACTCCGCGAATTATGCTGGAAGTGAACTGAATCTAAACTGGACACAACGAAACTTTTTCCGAGGTGCAGAACAATTCAAAGCGTCTGTTTATGGTGCTTTTGATGTTCAGATTGGTGGACCTGCAGATGCGGAAAACATTTTCAGAGCTGGAGCCAATGCGCAATTGTCGATTCCGAGAATTGTTGCGCCGTTCAGATTTAATTCGTCAAGTGCGTTTGTTCCTCGAACCAATATTCAAATTGGATATGAGTTCCAAAACAGAACCACTTTGTACACTTTGAATACCTTCAATGCGTCATTCGGTTATCAATGGAAAGAAAATGTAAGGAAAGAACACGAGCTGAAAGTCATTGACATTTCATTAATCGATCCGGCTAATGTAACGCCAAAATTTGATTCGTTGGCAATGAAAAATCCATATCTCCAAAGAGTGACGGATAGACAATTGATTTTCGGACCAACGTATTCTTTTACATATTCCACAACGATGCTTCCTCAGAAAAATACTTTCTATTACAAAGGAATGTTAGATTTGGCTGGGAATATCACCGGACTTTTGACAGGCGCAAATTATAAAAATGGAGACATTAAAAATATCTTCGGTGTTCCGTTCAGTCAATACGCCAAGATGGAAAATGACTTTAGATTTTATCACAAATTCTCTGAGAAAACTTCATTTGCTTCGAGATTCATCGGAGGCGTGGCAATTCCTTACGGAAACTCAGAACACATTCCTTTTTCAAGACAGTTTTTCGTTGGTGGAAGTAACAGTATCAGGGCTTTCCGTGCAAGAACTTTGGGACCTGGAAGTTATGACCCAAGAACTGGTGACAATACAAGAGCGCTTTTTGACCAAGCGGGTGACATCAAACTGGAACTGAATGCAGAATATCGTGTAAACCTCTACAAATTCTTGAATGTCGCCGTGTTTGCAGATGCCGGAAATATCTGGTTGATGAATGATGATATTGACGAAAATGGAATAAACACCAGACCTGGCGCAAAGTTTACCAGTGATTTTATGAGTGAAATTGCGGTGGGAGCGGGCGTTGGTTTACGTCTGGATTTCTCAATCTTGGTTTTGAGATTGGATTTGGCGATGCCTCTCAGGGTTCCTTATTATGCAAAAGACGAGCGTTGGGTTTTGGACAAAGTTAAATTTGGCGATGGCAGTTGGAGAAAAGATAATTTGATTTTGAATATTGCGATCGGTTATCCATTTTAATTTTACAATTAGTTTAAATAATACAAGAGTGAACCATTTGGCTCACTCTTTTTTTTGTTTTAAATTCAGAAAATATCAATTTTATTAATGAAAAATGGCCGGAACTTTTCCGACCATTCTTGTTACCGAAGTAACTTTTAACAAAAAATAACTTAAACTTTATTTATTTCCATCCGCCTCCCAGAGCACGATAAAGATCAACAATACTGCTGAGTCTTTGTCTCTTGATGGAAGCCAGATTCAATTCTGCCTGAAGTGAATTTGCCTGAGCTGTTATCACTTCAAGATAATTTGCCATTCCGCCTTTGTAAAGGAGTTCGGCGCTTTTGATGCCGTCTTTCAACGTCGTCACTTGTTCAGAAGCTTTTTCTTCCTGAGCTTTTAAACTTTCATTGGAAACTAATGCGCCAGAAACTTCGCCAACAGCATTCAGAACAGATTGACGGAAAGCCAAAACGTTTTTTTCTCTTTGGATCTTCGCGACATTCAAGTCGGTTTTTAATTGTCTTTTTTGGAAAATCGGTTGCGTAATTCCTCCCAAAACAGAACCGAACAACGAAGCCGGAATCTGAAACCAATTATCTATTTTAAATGAATTCACACCGCCGTTTGCTGTGATTTTCAAAGCTGGATACATATTCGCCTGCGCAATTCCCACAATCGAATTAGATTCCAACAAAACCAATTCCTGCTGACGAACATCCGGACGACGGCTAACCATCGCCGCTGGAATTCCGGCAGATATATTTTGAGGTAATGATGAATCGGACATTTCGATTGTTCTACTGATTTTATCTGGATTTTCACCCACCAAAATACTCAATGCATTTTCCTGAATCGCAATATTTTGTTCTAATTGAGTAATCAAAAGTTCAGTCGATTCTGTTCTCGCTTTTGCTTGCTGAACGCCCAAAGAAGTCGTTTCGCCACCTTTTCAGATTTTCTCTGTGACATCCAAAGTGTTTTTGCTGAGTTCCAAGTTGAATTTCGCAACATTCATTTGTTTGTCCAGCATTAGCAAATTATAGTAACTTTGCGCAATCGCTGCGACAACTTGAGTTTGAATCGCTTTCGAAGCTTCGTAAGTTTGAAGATATTGAACTCTGGAAACTTCCTGCTGATTTTTGATCTTTCCCCAAATGTCAGCTTCCCAACCAAGATTGAAAACAGCATTGTAATCTTCCACGTGACTTTGTCCTAAAAACAAATTCAAACTTTGTCCATTCATACTATTTTTGGAAGGCTTCGAAATTTGTCCCGAAACGCCAAAAGTGATGTCCGGATATTGTAGATATTTTGCCTGAAGTAATCTTTCCTGAGAGGAAGCCACTTGTTTCAAAGCAATCTGCAGATCATAATTATTTTTGATGCCTTTCTCGATCAAGTTTTGCAAGATCGGATCTTTGAAGAATTGTCTCCATTCCAAATCGGCGACGCTTGCTGTGTCCGCTGTTGCCGTGTATTGAAACTGCTCTGGCACATCGGGTTTTACTTTTGCTAAAGCTAATTTTGGCATACAGGAAACTGCGCCTCCTGCGACTATGATGGCTACCAAAATCTCTTTTATCTTAGTTATTGTGTTCATTTATTTTCTTTTATATAATTATTTAGAGCATTGTTTTGAACATAGAGTCTCACGCAGCCCGACTTGAACGGAAATCCTTTTTTTGCTTGGGCATTAGCGTTGGCTAAAAA
>JAGNPP010000117.1 GCA_017989575.1 Chryseobacterium sp. | reverse complement strand
TCTCATCAAACAAATAATTCTCGTAGTTGAAAGCTTTTACTTCATCCAAAGTTTTCACTTGTTTCTCAGCGCAAAAACGCAAAACCAATCCACGAGCGTGTTTTGTATAGACTACAATCGTTTTCAGTTTTCCATCTGGCTGTATTTGTTTGAATTCGAAATCAATAATTTTCGCTTTCAAAGCTTTTTTGTCAATCACTTTGAAATATTCTGTGCTCGCCAGATTGATGAGCAATTCTCCTTTTTTAAGTTCAGAATTCAGTTGTTCCGTCACTTTTTCTGTCCAAAATTCGTAGATGTTTTTGTAAGAATCAAATTTGAAAGGTCGTCCCATTTCCAATCTGTATAACATCACTTTGTCTGATGGTTTCAACAAACCGTAAAGTCCAGACAGGATTCTGTAATTTTTTTGAAGATAATCCACCGCTTCTTTATCCAAAGTTTTGGCATCCAAACCTCTGTAAACTTCCCCTGTGAAAGCAAACATTGCTGGAGCAGAATTTTTCGCATTTGGTTTTGCACTCCATTTCTGATTGCGTCCCCAGTTTTCATCAGCTAGTTTGGATGATATTTCCATTAACTCGGAAAGATATTTTGGCGATTTTTCTTTTAAAAATGAATGGATGAATTCAGAATCTTTGATGAATTTTGGTGTTGTAGATTTCAAAAATTCAGTTGAATTTTCTATGTTCATCAATTTTGCTGGAGAAGTAATGAATTTCATTTTTTGTTGATAGTTGTCGGTTGATAGTTGTCGGTCTAAAGCGGAGTTTATCCTGAGCTTGACGAAGGGAAGACTTGATTCTTTTTACTTTAATCTTGTTTCTTTACAAAATCCCTTTTCCCTGACGAAGAATTTCTGGTTCTCCCGAAGTTAAATCAACGATTGTGGAAGCCGTGTTGTCTCCGTAACCAGAATCGATAACGAGGTCAACCAATTTTTCATATTTTTCAGCGATCAATTCCGGTTCTGTAGAATATTCTAAAATCTCATCATCGGCGTGTATGGAAGTGGAAACAATCGGATGACCTAGTTTTTCTACGATCATTTGTGGAACAATGTGATCTGGTACTCGGATTCCGACCGTTTTATGACCTTTATAAGAGGTAGGCAAATTTCGGTTAGCTTCCAAAACAAACGTAAAAGCGCCAGGCAAATGTGCTTTCAAGAATCTGAATGTTGAAGTTTCTATCGGTTTGGTAAACTCAGAAAGATGGCTCAGGTCATTACAAATGATAGAGAACTTGTGCTTATCCAGTTTGATTCCTTTGATTTGGGCAAGTCTTTCCATCGCTTTGTGATTGTAAATATCACAACCGATTGTGTAGATCGTATCAGACGGGTAGATGATTACACCACCATTTTGCAAAACCTTAACTGCTTCGTTGATAAGGTTTTCCTGCGGGTTTTCTGGATATATTTTTAGGATTTTTGCCATACTCAAATTTACGAATTTTAAATAAAAAAAGAGAATCAAAAAATTGATTCTCTTAAATTGGTTGCGAGGACACGACTCGAACGTGCGACCTCCGGGTTATGAGCCCGACGAGCTACCTACTGCTCTACCTCGCGGTGCAAAGATACAAATTTTTTATTACGAGGCAAGCGAATGGGATTTTTTATTTTTTCTTTAAATTATTGAACATAAAAAAAGAGAACCACATTTGTGATTCTCTTGCTTTGGTTGCGAGGACACGACTCGAACGTGCGACCTCCGGGTTATGAGCCCGACGAGCTACCTACTGCTCTACCTCGCGGTGCAAAGATACAGCTTTTCTCTTACAAGGCAAGTTTAAAATTAAATTTATATTAATAAATTATTTAATAATTGAATATCAATACGTTATAATTTTTAACGTCTTTTAACTATAAAAATAGTTGTACGAATGAAAATTAATCCTACATTTGTATTACTAAGTTTTTAGTGATATAAGATTGTTTGTTTTTAAAAGTAAAGATTATGAATAAGTTAACCAAAGCAGAAGAGCAAGTGATGCAATATCTTTGGCAGATTGAGAAAGGATTTCTGAAAGACGTTTTAGAGTTGTTTCCTGAGCCAAAACCGCACACCAATACCATTTCTACAATCCTGAAAATCCTGATGGAAAAAGGTTTTGTGAGCCATAAAACCTTTGGTAGACAACACGAGTATTTTCCGCTCATTAGTAAAGAAAATTACAGTGGAAGATCCATCAAAAGTCTGGTGAAAAACTATTTCGAAGGTTCTTACACAAATGCCGTTTCGTTTTTGGTAGAAAAAAATGAAATCAGCGTAGAAGATCTGGAACTCTTGTTGGATGAACTTAAAAATAAGGACTAATGGAAGCTTTTATGTTTTATTTGGGCAAAATGATCCTGTGTTCAGGCGTTATGTTTGCTTACTATTTACTATTCTTAAAGGATAAAACATTTCATCACTACAATCGTTTTTACCTTTTGTTGACCGTCATTATCAGCTTGGTTCTGCCACTGATAAAGGTTTCATATTTTACGATAGAGACCAATCAGAATTTTTACTTGTTGCTTAGTCAACTCAATCAAAATCAACTACAAAACTCAACCAATGATCTCACTATTTATCAAATTTTTTATGCAATTATTGGAGTGGTTTCAATCGCTCTTTTAATTAGATTAATATTAGGAATTACAAAGATCCAGTCTATAAAAAATAAGTTCCCGAACGAGACGATAGAGGGAATCAAATTTTATCAAACGAACTTAAGCAACGCACCATTTTCATTTTTCCGAAATCTGTTCTGGAAGCAGTCTATTCAATTGGATTCGCCTGTAGGACAGCAGATTTTGAAGCACGAGATGGTTCATATCCAGCAAAAACACAGCTGGGACAAACTGTTGATGCAGATTGTAAAATCTGTCTTCTGGTTCAACCCTGTGTTTTATTTTATCAACAAAGAAATCAATCTTATTCACGAATACTTGGCGGACAACAAAGCAGTGAAAAAATCCGACACGAGAGCATTTGCGCAGATGCTTTTGGAAAGTCATTTCTCCGGATCGGTCATTCCTGTTACGAGTCCTTTTTTATCATCTAACCTCAAAAAAAGACTTAAAATGCTTACAAAAAACCAAACCAAGTACAGCTATGCACGCAAACTTTTTGCGCTACCAATTTTATTCTTTATGGTCTTCGCCTACATGGTAAATGCAAAAAATAAAGAAATCACAGAAACAAACAAAGCTATAGAAATAGCTGTAAACGAACTGAAAAATGACACGATAAAACCTCAAACTTCCGAGTTGGATGACTTATCAACGGATCATCAAAGACAAACACGGGTTTATTCTGATGCTTTGCAGGAAGACCATTTGAAGATGTCGGCAATTAGTAAAAAAATGGCCGATAAAGGCAAAGAATTATCTGCCCTGAAAAAAGCCAAAAAAGACGAAACGCCAGAGTACAAAGCTTTGGAGAAAGATATGGAAACGCTTGCCAGTCAAATGGAAGATATTGTAAGCTCTGACAATTACAAAAACAATATCAAAGGATTGGAAGAACATTCTGAGGCGATTGCCAAAATGTATGATTCTCCGGAATTTAAGAAAAGAATCGCCGATGTAGAAAAGAAAGCAAAAGAAACGGAAGCATATTACAATTCTCCGAAATTCAAGAAAAAAATTGCCGATGTAGAAAAGAAAGCGAAAGAAACGGAAGCGTATTACAATTCCCCAGAATTTAAGAAAAAAATCGCTGATGTAGAAAAGAAAGCAAAAGAGACGGAAGCATTGTACAATTCTCCAGAATTCAAAAAAAGAATTGCTGATGCTGAGAAAAGTGCAAAAGCATTTGAATTGAGATTTAATTCTCCAGAATTTCAAAAAATTATTACTAATTCTATGAAGCTGGCCAATGAAGCTGGGGAAAAGTTTGGTAAGATTTACACCGAAGAAGAATTTAAAAAAATTATAGAAGATCAATTTGGAAAAAATGCTTTCTCAGATGGTACTGTAGCTCACGGTTTTGATGCTTCGAAGTTACCGGAATTTAAAGATTTGCCGAAGTTTGAGTATAATTTCAATGATACATTTACGACTACGGAAGTGGCAAAATTATCTTCAAAAGAATTAAAAAAACTGGACAAAAAAAGAAAAGAAATCGAAAAAAAGCGAAAAGAATTACAGGAAGAGCAAAGAAAACTTCAGCTAAAACAACAGGAGCTGAACAAAGAAATGCGACAAAATAGTCCTTGGGTCATCAGCGTCAATGCAACAAAGACACCGCTTAGTCAAAAAACTTCCGCTCTTTATGGTGTATCAACTTTTCATTCAAATGAGCCTAAGACCGAAATCTTTTTGGATGGTAAAAAAATATCTCCAGAAGAGATGAAAGAACTTTCGGCAAGTAATATTTCCAGGATTGATATTGATAATTTTAATAAACAAAAAACGGTGAAAATCGTCACCAAATAATAATTTCAGATTCATAACACTTTAGCCGGTTCGCCGGCTTTTTTAATATTAAAATATGAAAAAACTAATTTTACTTTTTACGCTCATCGGAACTTTAGCGATTGCTCAAAACAAACGATTCATCTACGAATACAAATTCATTTCAGATTCTACAAACGTGGAAGATGTCAAAACCGAAATGATGTTTCTGGACACAACAAAAGATGGATCCAAATATTACAGCTACACGGTTTTCAATGCAGATTCTGCGATGAAAGTCAATCTCGAAAAACAATTGGCGGCGACTGGCTCTATTAATATAACATCTGATATGAGAAAAGGCGAAGTGAGATATTCTGTGACCAAAACTTATCCAGATTACAAAATTAATCTTCACAGAAGGCTTGGTATGGACAAGTACAAAATCTCGGAAGATCGAAAAATCAACTGGAAAATCTCATCAGAAAAAGAAAAAATAGGCGAGTGGAATGCTCAAAAAGCGGAAGCTGATTTTGCTGGAAGACATTGGATTGCTTGGTTCTCTACAGAAATTCCGATTCAAGATGGACCATACAAATTCCAAGGTTTACCTGGTTTGATTGTCAAAATTGAGGATAAAAACGGATCACATAAATTGGAACTGAAAGGTATTAAAAATATTACTGGCGATTTGGACATCAACGTATTCGAGGCTAGAGAAATTGCTGTCAATTCCAAACAATTTCATAAAGTAATTAAGGATTACGAAAATGATCCGACAAAAGGAATCCGACAAATGCAAATGGGTGGCGCAACTATTGTGATGACGGGAAAAGACGGGACTTCTTCAAAAATTGCGAAGGAAAATGAAGAAAGATTGAAAGCACAAATCAAAAAGGATAATAATAGAATAGAACTTGATATTGTGAAATAAATCGTAACTTGGTGTAAACTTGAAAATCCTTTCCATGAAAAAACTGCTATTAACCATTTTTATTACTATTTCAATTTCAGTTCTTTCGCAAAACCAAAGATTTTATTATAAATATCAATTCCAGACAGATTCTACAGATGTAGAGACAAAACGCGAAGAGCTGATGACTTTGGATATTTTGGAAAAAAGTTCGCGCTACTACAGCGAAAATGTTTACCTGAACGATTCTGTGATGAATGCTGAGTTTAAGAGAAGAGAATCTACGAATGATATAAGTGCTCCTATCAATATGAGCAGTAAGCACAGAGGTGTTATCCGCTACAAGATTTTGAAAACTTATCCCGATTTCTCCGTTACAAGTTTGATGAATCTCAATATGCAAGATTATCAAGTGAATGATACCAGAAAAATGAAGTGGAAAATCCTTCCAGAAAAAGAAAAAATCGGAGCATGGAACACGCAGAAAGCAACCACAGAATTTGCTGGTAGGACCTGGACAGCTTGGTTTTCGGAAGAGATTCCAATCCAAGACGGACCTTATAAATTTCATGGTTTGCCAGGATTGATTATCAAAATGGAAGATGCTAGCAAAACTCATGTGATGCAGTTGGAGGCAGTGAAAAAGAATGTTTTACTGAGAGATTATAATGTTGGATTTGTAGATCAAGAAGTTAAAATCGATGATAAAAAATTAAAATCGGTGTACAAAGCGTACTGGAAAGATCCAGTTTCTGGGATGAGAAAAATGTACACAGAAGGAGAAGTGATGATAACAGACGAATCCGGGAAGAAGCTGGATATGAATCAACAACTGAAAGAAATGGAAAAAAGAGCCAGAGAAAATCTGAAGAAGACCAACAATCTTTTGGAGCTGGATTTGATTCCGCACTAAACAAAAAACTCCACCGGAAAGGTGGAGTTTTTTTATGCTTTAAGAAAAATTATTTCTTCTTCAATTCGTCGCGGATTTCAGCAAGTAAAATATCTGTAGAAGATGGTCCAGCCGGAGCAGCTTCTTCTTTTTTGTTAACCCTGTTTGCAATTTTTATTAGCCAAAACAAAACAAATGCAATCACCAAGAAACTGATAACAGAGGAAAGGAAATTTCCATAAGTTACACCGTTCCAAGCCAGCTCTTTGATGTTTTCTGCGCCAGCAGCTTTCAAAGCTGGAGTTAGTAGCAATGGTGTGATGACATCGTCAACCAATGATTTTACGATGGCACCAAACGCTCCACCAATGATGACACCGACAGCAAGATCTACCACATTTCCTTTGAAGGCAAAATCTTTAAATTCTTTTACAAATCCCATAGTTGTATTTTTTATAGTTAGTTAAAACAAAAATATAATTTTTTTATTTAAAACACTTTATTTTTTCATAATTCATAAAGATTTTATTAATTAAATTTGGTTAAGTTTTAAGTAATCAAAATGAAAATCCTGACAGGACAACAAGTCAAAGACTGCGACTCTGCAACCATCGGAAAAGGAATTTCTTCCATTAATCTAATGGAAAAAGCGTCGAAAGCTTGTGTAGATTGGATTAATGACAATTTTAAAGCAACTCATAAGTTCTTGATTTACTGCGGAAACGGGAACAATGGCGGCGATGGATTTGCAATTGCAAGAATGCTATATGAGAAAAGTTTCGATGTCGAAGTTTACATTGATGAGAGTCAAAAAGATTTTTCTGCAGATGCAAAAATTAATCTCAAGAAATTAAAACAAATCAGCGGCATTGAGATCAAAGATTTCTCTGATTTTTCTATTTTGAAAGATGAAAAAACGGTCATCATTGATGCGATTTTTGGTTATGGATTGAACAGAAAATTATCAGGAAATACTGAAAAGATTATCAAAAAATTAAACCAAACAAAAATTCAAAAAATTGCAATCGATATTCCGACAGGGTTATACGCCGACAAAATGATTGATGAAAATGCAACAGTTTTAAAAGCAGATTTTACATTGACTTTTCAATTCTACAAACGCAGTTTTCTCCATCCCGAAACCGGGAAATTCTGCGGAAAAATTGAAGTTTTGAA
This sequence comes from Chryseobacterium sp., assembly GCA_017989575.1. GTDB lineage: Bacteria > Bacteroidota > Bacteroidia > Flavobacteriales > Weeksellaceae > Epilithonimonas. The sequence goes on along the minus strand of JAGNPP010000117.1, from coordinate 264 downwards.
TATTGATTTGGATCAGGATTTTATTAATGAAATAGAGACGGATTATTTTGTGATTGATGAAAGTCTCATCAGAGAAATTTACGAACCTCGCGTCGAATTCAGTCACAAAGGAGCTTTCGGCAAAAGTATTTTGGTTGGTGGGAGTTATGGTAAAATTGGAGCAATTCTGATGTCAACTTTATCAGCGTTGAAAACGGGAAGCGGATTGACTTTCACAATTGCGCCAGAATGTGCAAACTTGATTTTGCAATCGCAAGCGCCGGA
>JAGNPP010000374.1 GCA_017989575.1 Chryseobacterium sp. | reverse complement strand
TTTCATTTTTTGATTTCCTTTTTTCTTCGTTGCCAAAGAAATGCTTTGGAAATCAATCCGAATGTATAAGAATTAACAACTATTTTTTAACATCCTGTTACGAAAATCAAGATTATGTTAAATCCAAGTTAACAGGTTAAGGCTATTTAAAAGTCTGTTCATTATTTGTTAAATTTGCAACAGATAATTTTAACTGCGAAAATATCAGAAACCAGTCAAACCTCCTGATATCAACGCATTACTGTTTTAAATATCTATTAACATCAAAAAACTCCCAAAAATCACCCTGAAAATGGATTTTACCCAAGCCTTAGAAATTTTACGCTCCGGCGGAACAATACTTTACCCAACTGACACAATCTGGGGAATCGGTTGCGACGCTACTAATATAGAAGCCATCAAAAAAATATTCGACATCAAAAAACGAGAAGCCAACAAATCACTCATTATATTAGTAGAATCTGAGAAGAGATTACAAGATTTGGTGGATGTTCCGGAAATGGCGTGGCAAATAATGGATGTCAGCGAAAAACCTGTGACCATCGTCTATGAAAATCCAAAAAATCTCCCGCAAGAATTACTCGCCGAAGACGGAAGCATCGGAATCCGTTTGGTCAAAAATGATTTCTGCAAAAAACTCATTACAAAACTCAACAAGCCGTTGGTCTCCACTTCCGCAAACCTGAGCGGACAAAAATCGCCTTTGAAGTTTTCGGATATTTCAAATGAAATTAAGAACTCTGTAGATTATGTAGTAGAAGAATTTCACGACCAAGTTTCGGAGTTTCCAGGTTCGTCTGTCATCAAGATTTGGAACAACAGCCAGATCAAAATCCTTCGCGAATAAAAAAACCAGCGGATGACCTTTTGCAAGACCATCCGCTGGAAAATAAACTATGAAAAAAAACTACTTTTTGTATTTACTCTTATCGCAAAACAAATACCGAACGATTTTTGCAGACAGAATTGCTTGATTTCAGGTTTTGACTTAAAAAACAAAGTCAAAATGTCTTGAAAATCAGAAATTTAATAAAAAAGATAGTTGAAAATCTTACAAAAATTATCATTCAATAAACAACTTACGTGATAATTTATTATTTTTACACGTAAATAAGATGATTATGAATACGAAACTCACATTAAATCTTGACAAAGGCATCATAGACGAAGCCAAATCGTACGCTAAAAACCATCAAGTAAGTCTTTCCAAACTCATAGAAAATTATCTGAATTCATTAACACGGGAAACAAAAAAACAGCCATCTGTCAGCTCATTGGTTGATAGTCTTACAGGCATAATTCCCAATGATTATGATGAGAAGAAGGATTATAGAAATTACATCGATAAAAAATATCAGTAGTGGAAAAAGTTTTTATAGACACCAATATCATCATCGACCTCTTAGCCAAACGCGAACCTTTTTATAAAGACGCTCAAGACCTTTTCACATTGAGTGATAAAAAAGAGATTCATTTGTGTATTTCTTCTCTATCATTTGCTAATGCCTACTACTCCATTGCAAAGCATCACAAGGAGGTAGATGCTAAAAAATATTTGGCAAAATTCAAAGTTCTCGTCACTGTTTTAGCATTGGAAGATAAGGCGATTGAGTTAGCTTTGGCGTCGGAGTTTAATGATTTCGAAGATGGATTGCAATATTTTACAGCGATGGACAATGACGCAGACATCATCATTACAAGGAATAAAAAGGATTTCAAAAACGCAAAAATCCCAGTTTTAACGGCGGGAGAATATCTGAAAAAGTAACACAATTTCAATGATTGTGTTTGCTATTAAAATTTTTAAACAAAACCCCTTACATTAATCTTTTAATCATTTAATGCTAATCAACCTCAACCAAAATAAAAACCTCAAACTTTTCAAAATCATTTCTGAAGTCGCTTCCAGAAACGGACAAACCGTTTACGCCGTTGGCGGATTCGTAAGAGATTTGATAATGAAAAGAAAAGTGCCGACCGATATAGATTTCGTCACAGAATCCAGCGGAATCGAATTGGCGGAAAGTATCGCCAGAGAAATCGACCCAAAAACGAAAGTTGCTGTTTTCAAAACCTATGGAACGGCGATGTTCAAATACAAAGATTTGGAACTGGAATTTGTTGGCGCCAGAAAAGAAAGCTACAGCGAGGATTCCAGAAAGCCATCCGTGGAAATCGGAACCATTGAGGATGACCAAAAACGAAGAGATTTCACCATCAATGCAATGGCGATTTCATTAAACAAAGAAAATTTTGGCGAACTGATTGACCCTTTTGACGGTCTTCAGGATTTAAAGAAAAAAATCCTAAGAACGCCACTTGAACCTCATCAAACCTATTCGGACGACCCGCTGAGAATGATGCGAGCGATTCGTTTTGCGACAACTTTAGATTTTAAAATCGAAGAAAATTCTTTGAAAGCCATCAAAGACGAAGCGGAACGGATGAAAATAGTTTCGATGGAAAGAATTATGGTCGAGTTTAATAAAATAATGCTTTCTGACAGACCTTCAAAA
>JAGNPP010000373.1 GCA_017989575.1 Chryseobacterium sp. | reverse complement strand
TCAGGCCGGGTTGCGGAGATTCTACATTTCATTTTTATTTACTTTCTAAATCCCGGTTTCGAAAATCTATTCCCTTTTTTCTTACATTTACTGAAATTAATTTTCCAGAATGGTTCTAAGCAGGATTTGGTCGGCCTTCATCATCATTGCGATTGCGGTTGCATCGATAAAATATATAAGCTCCGAGAATTACAGTCAGATTTTCAACGATATGGTGGTTGGGAAAGGTGGCGACACGATTCATATTTCGCAAAAACCTTTGGCGCAGTTTTCCCCCGAGATTCAGAAATCACTATCTACAAATCCTGATTTTGAGGACAATCATATTCATTACAAAATGGATTCTCTTCAAAATGTGAAGACTTACCGGATTTCACAAACCGACGGCGTGATTGGAACCAGCGAAACGGCCGTTAATATTTGCTTGAAATTGATCGGAATTATGGCGCTTTTTATGGGCTTTATGAGCATTGCCGAAAAAGCTGGTGGCATCAATTTCCTCAGTCGAATGATTCAGCCATTCTTCTCAAAATTATTTCCAGAGATTCCAAAAAACCATCCATCTTTTGGACATATGATGTTGAATTTCAGCGCGAATCTTTTAGGTTTAGATAATGCTGCAACACCATTCGGACTCAAAGCAATGGAAAGCCTCCAAACTTTGAATCCAGATAAAGACCGAGCGAGCAATGCCCAAATTATGTTTCTCTGTTTGCATGCCAGCGGATTGACATTGATTCCGGTTTCTATCATCGCAATTCGCTCATCAATGGGTTCGGAAACGCCAACGGATATTTTCCTGCCTTGTATGATTGCGACTTTTTGTGCAACAATGGCGGCGATGATCATTGTTTCCATCAAACAAAAAATCAATCTTTTTCAGCCAATCGTTTTGGCTTATGTTGGTGGGATTTCTGCGATTATTGCTTTGCTGGTGATTTATCTCGTAAAACTGAGTAAAGATGAATTGGATAGTTTCAGTAAAATATTGAGCAACGGAATTATCCTGTTGATTTTCTTCGCCATAGTTCTCGGCGCGGTTTATAAAAAAATCAACATTTTCGATGCGTTTATTGACGGTGCAAAAGAGGGCTTTAATGTCTGCGTGAAGATTATTCCATATTTAGTTGGGATGTTGATTGCGATTTCATTACTCAGAACCAGTGGCGTTTTTGAAGTGATTATTGATGGAATGAAGTGGATTGCCAGCGCATCTCATCTCGATACCAGATTTGTTGACGGATTGCCGACCGCATTGATAAAACCTTTATCAGGTTCCGGCGCACGAGGAATGATGGTTGATACGATGAAAACCTTCGGAGCAGACAGTTTTCCAGGAAAACTTTCAGCGATTCTTCAGGGAAGTTCTGATACAACTTTTTATGTCATCGCCGTTTATTTCGGTTCCGTTGGGATTAAAAATACGAGATATACGGTTGGTTCAATGTTGTTGGCAGACTTGGTTGGCGTTACGGTTTCGGTAATTTTGGCTTATTTGTTTTTTGGATAAAAGAGTTCTGAGTTGCAAGTTTCGGGATTCGGGTTTAGCAATTCAATTTAAAATAATGTGTATGAGTTACAAAACTTTGGATATTTATAAAGAGTCTTTCGATTTATTTGTTGAGGTTCATCCTTTTACTTTGAAGCTTCCGAAATATGAACTTTATGAAATGGGAAGCCAATTGAGAAGGTCATCAAATTCAGTTGTAAGTAATATTGTCGAAGGTTATGGCAGAAGAATTTACAAAGCAGAATACATTCGGTTTTTAATATTCTCACACGCCAGTAATGATGAAACAATCAATCATTTGATGTTACTACAAAAGATTTATCCATCAATGTCCGATGAATGTGAATGTCTCATTGCGAAGTACAATAATTTAGGAGGCAAAATCAACAATTTTATAAAATACGTTAATCAAAACTGGAAAGTTTAACTCGAAACTCGAAAACCAACAACCCGAAAACTCGTTATGATTCAAGATAAAGATTTTACATTAAGATTAATTAGACAACTGTCTCAAGCATTAGAAAAATTGCTTCTCGGAAAACCCGAAGAAAGTTTGATGCAAAAAGAATTGGATTTCGATTCTTTGATGAAGGATATTTTCAAAATGGATTTTGCTGAACTTTTATTAAAATCAAAAGAAGAAATTATTGAGTTGGTCAATCTTCGTGAATCCAAAGACCACGTGGATTATTACGAGATGTTGGGTAATGTTTTTATGTTTCATTTTAAAACAGAAGAGAATTTGGATTTTGCGGACAAAGCCAAAACGTTCTACGAATTGTATCTGCAAACCAGCGGAATTTTCGCAATGCCAATTATCAATAGAATCAACGAGTTGAAAGTTGCCTTAAATTAAATTTCAAAATGTTAAATGTCGTTTTAGTAGAGCCAGAAATTCCGAATAATACAGGGAATATCGGTCGATTGTGCGTTGGAACAGAAAGCAAATTGCACTTGATTCATCCGTTTGGATTTGTCATTAATGATGCTAATTTGAAACGTTCTGGTT
>JAGNPP010000116.1 GCA_017989575.1 Chryseobacterium sp. | reverse complement strand
CTTCGTTGTTCGAAAAAGTTCTTGGCGCGAAATCTGTATTAATGGGATTCGGTTTGTACTCAGATGCAATACATTCACCAAACGAACATTACGAACTTTACAATTATTATAAAGGAATAGAAAGTATCCCATATTTCTTTGAATTCTATGCAAAAGGATAAAAAATTAAAGACAGTTTAGGCTGTCTTTTTTATTAATATTAAAAATTAAAATTATGTCAAAAGTTATTTATATCACGGGCGGAAGCAAGGGGATTGGTTTTGGAATCGCAGAAGTATTACTGAAAAATGGGCACAAGGTTGCAATCAGTGGCAGAAATCAAGACGATGTCGATAAAGCTGTTTTGGAGCTTAAGAAAGTTTCAGAAAGTATTTTCGGATTTACTTCAGATGTCCGGAATTATGAAGATGAGGAAAGTGCAGTTTCCAAGATTTTAGAAAAATTCCTAAAACTGGATGTTGTGATTGCCAATGCAGGTTTAGGGATTTTCAAACCTGTGGACGAATTGACTATCGAGGATTGGAACGCGATGCAGGAAACAAATCTCACAGGCTGTTTTTATACATTAAAAGCATCCGTGGAACAATTGAAGAAATCACAAGGTTATTACATCACAATCGCCAGCCTTGCAGGAACCAATTTCTTTGAAAATGGAGCTGGTTATAACGCTTCGAAGTTTGGAGTTGTAGGTTTCACACAAGCTGCGATGATTGACCTTCGTAAATACAACATCAAGGTTTCTACAATAATGCCGGGTTCTGTTGCAACATACTTTAATAATAATATTCCCTCAGAAAAAGACGAATGGAAAATCCAACCGGAAGATATGGGTAATCTAGTACTGGATATGCTAAATATGAACCCCCGCGTATTACCTAGTAAAATCGAATTCCGAGCCAGTCAAGTAAAAAAGTAAAAATATCGAAAAGAAAATTTGGTTTAGTTGAATTGTTTTGTTACTTTTGAATAAATATTTAAAAATTTATTTATTATGAGAAAAATTTTACTATTGGCAGGAGTGGTTTTCACAACTGCTGTAAATGCACAGTATTCTGAAGTTTTATTTTCAGATAAGTTCGACTATCCAGTAGGAAATGTGGGTACAGATACTACAGGTGCTACACCAGGTCTTGGTGGTTGGGCAACTTGGATTTCTGCAACAACTCCAAATGGTGCGGCTAGCAACTTTCAAATTGTAAACAACGGAGCTCCTCAAGGTACAGTATTGTCAATTTTAGGTGCTGATAATACTGCAGGAAGTAAATTTGCAATTCAAGATTTAACAAGTGCTTGGGGAAATAGAACTGACGGATCATTCGCTCAAGTAGAGTATAAATTCTTCAACAGCACCACTGCATCTAAAAATGGAGGTCGTGTATATGTTTGGGATGCTACAGCAACTCGTATTTTGGGAGGTTTTCACATCGTTGCAGATACTGGGGAAGTTAAAGTATTAGCTTATGCGGTAGGAAGTGATGGAACTACTAACAACTGGATTTATACTTTTAATGAGCCTTTCTATATTCCAAAAGATAAATGGATCACTTTGGGAATCAACTGGGATTCTGCATCTGGAGAAGTTAATTATCTTTGGGATTTTGCAGATGGAGAAGGAACTGATGGAACTTTTATTGCAGGTGCTGCCGCAGGTATGGACTTAGGTGATATGTACGTTGGTGTAGTTCCTAGAGCTGGAGCTGATAATAATACAGTTGCATCCACTGGTTTGTTCGATGATATTCAGGTTTTTGCTACAGATGACATTTATAACTTAGGGTACCTAGAAACTCTATCTGTAGAAGATATTAAGTCTAAGAATACTTTCTCTGTATTCCCTAACCCTACAGCAGACTTCTTGAATATTTCTACTAAAGCAAAAGTTGATAACGTTCAAGTTTATGATATGTCAGGCAAAATGGTGAAGGCAACTTTGTCTAATAACCAAGTTGATGTTAGAAACCTAGCTAAAGGATCTTACGTTGTAAAAATCCAAACTGCAGAGGGATCTTCTACTCAGAAATTCATCAAAAAATAATTAGAATTTACTTTTAATTAATATGAAGCACCTTTTTAGGTGCTTTTTTTGTTTTTCATATTTATGAATTTGCTTTCATTTATTGGATGCTTCACTAGAAATATATTATCAATAAAGGTTTTAAAAATATTATTTAATAAATAACAATAAATTATGCATGCATAGTATTTTTTGTATAAATTAGCGAAGTTCATATAACAAAATATATCAATAATACGATGAAAATATTAGTTTGTATCAGTAGTGTACCAGACACTACAAGTAAAATAAATTTCACAGCGGATAAATCTGCCTTTGACAAAAACGGAATCCAATGGGTCATTAATCCATTAGATGAATTTGCTTTAACAAAAGCTGTAAAATTGCAAGAATCTCAAGGTGCCACTGTAACAGTTCTCAATGTTGGTGATGCTGGTACAGAAGCTGTGATCAGGAAAGCTTTGGCGATTGGAGCAAATGATGCTGTAAGGGTAAATGCAGAAGCTAAAGATAGTTTCTCAGTAGCTAAGGAAATTGCAAAGGTGGCTCAAGATGGTGGTTACGAATTAATCCTAATGGGAAAAGAATCAATTGACTACAATGGAGGAGCAGTACCAGGAATGGTAGCTCAGTTACTTAATATTCCTTTCGTGAATGCGAGTGTTGGTTTAGAAGTGAATGGTTCCGAAGCGACTGCCGTGAGAGAAATAGAGGGTGGGAAAGAAACGATTTCTGTAAAATTACCAGCCGTTGTTGCAGGACAAAAAGGTTTGGTTGACGAAAAAGATTTGATTATCCCAAATATGAGAGGAATTATGTCTGCTAGAACAAAAGTTCTAAATGTAGTAGAACCTTCAAATTTTGAAGTAAAAGTTGAAGCTGTTTCTTTTGATAGTGTTGCGCCAAGAGCGGCTGTAAAATTGGTTTCAGCAGACAACTTGGACGAGTTGGTAAGATTACTTCACGAAGAAGCAAAAGTAATTTAATTATTAATCTTTTAAATCAAACAAAATGGCAGTATTCGTATACGCAGAAAATATAAACGGAATTTATAAAAAAGCAGCATTTGAAGCCGTTTCTTATGCAAAGGCAATTGCAACAAAAACGGGAGATTCAGTGACTGCAATTTCCATCAATCCTACAGATTCTTCAGATTTACTTTACAAATATGGCGCAGACAAAGTCATCAATGTAAAAGATGCAGGTCTTAAGAATTTCAGTTCAAAAGCTTACGCAGAGGCTGTAAATCAGTTGTTTGATGGGAACATCATCGTCTTTCCTCACACAACAGATGCATCTTCTGTAGCGCCAATGTTATCCATAATCAAAAATTATTCTTTAATTACGAATGTGATTGAAGCTCCAGAAAGCACGTCGCCTTTCCAAGTGAAGAGAAGAGCGTTCTCTGGCAAAGGATTTATGCACGCAAAAGCTGATGCAGCAGGCGTGATTATAACTGTTTCTCAGAACGCTTTTGGGGTGAAAGAAAATCCAGCTTCAGGCTCAGAAGAAATTAAAGAATTGAGCATTGCAAACGAAGACACAAAAGTGATCAACCACGAGCAGTCTTCAGGAAAACTAGATCTTAAAGAAGCAGAAGTTGTAGTTTCTGCAGGTAGAGGTTTGAAAGGTCCTGAAAATTGGGGAATGATTGAGGATTTGGCTACCGTTTTAGGCGCTGCCACAGCTTGTTCCAAACCAGTTTCCGACATCGGATGGAGAGGTCACAACGAGCACGTTGGGCAGACAGGGAAAGCGATTTCTCCCAATCTTTATGTTGCGGTTGGGATTTCCGGCGCAATTCAGCACTTGGCGGGAGTTAACAGCTCCAAGACGATTGTAGTTATCAATAATGATCCAGAAGCACCTTTCTTCAAATCTGCGGACTATGGAGTAGTGGGTGATGCGTTCCAGATTATCCCTGCATTGACAGAGAAAATCAAAGCTTTGAAGGCTTAATCAATTTAAGATAAAAATCAAAACCTGAGCCATTGTGGCTCAGGTTTTTTTGTCTAAATATTTTCATTTTTAGGGCAGTTATTTCCGTCCTCCGTTCCCGCTTTGTCACTCTGAGGTTTTCGAAGAGTCAACTTGGGCCGGGCTACACGAATTCGTATTCCAATGTACTGTGTTATATTTGATTATATTCCAGCATTTTGTGTTAATTAATTTTTTCATCCTACTTTTTACATAAATACAATTAAAAGCATGTAAAAATCTTCAATTTCTTAATGAAAATTAACAAAAAATTTTATATTTGCTAAATGGATTATAAAAAATTAATCATACGAGGAATCTCATACAGCCAAACCCAGTCTGGGGCTTATGCGCTGCTATTGGAACATGAAGAAACATCGGTCAAACTGCCTGTTGTTATTGGGAATTTTGAAGCGCAATCCATTTCATTAGGATTAGAAAAAGACATCAATCCGCCTCGTCCGCTCACGCACGATCTTTTCACTCAGTTTGTGAAAAATGCCAACTTTCAAATAGAATCTGTGATTATTTATCAGATCAAAGACGGCGTTTTCTTTTCGAATATTAATTTCAAAAATCCGCTGTCAGACGAAGAATTGATTCTGGATGCAAGAACTTCCGATGCTGTTGCAATGGCGGTAAGATTTGATGCGCCTATTTTCACAACTTCTGATGTTTTGAATGAAGCCGGGATTCTTTTGGAATTGGATGAGACTCCGAAAAGCGAAGAAGATGAAGCAGATTTCGAAAATGTTTCCGACGTCAACGATCTCTCGGGACTCACTTCCGAGGAATTAAATACTTTGCTGGCAGATGCCGTGAAAGAAGAAGATTTTGATACTGCGCTTAGATTACAAGAAGAAATCAAAAGAAGAAATAAAAAAATAGAATAACCAATACAAATATCATTTACGATAATGAGTCTAAAATTACGACTGACAATACTTAGCTTTCTGCAATTTTTCGTTTGGGGAGCTTGGCTTATAACAATGGCAAATTTCTGGTTTGGAACCAAACATTGGGATGGTGCTCAATTTGGAGCCGTTTTTGGAACGATGGGAATTGCTTCTATCTTTATGCCAACAATCACCGGAATCATTGCTGATCGATGGGTAAATGCGGAAAGAATCTATTCTGTTTTGCAGATTTTTTACGGGGTTGTACTTTTCATTCTGCCACATTCGGAGACGCCAGACTCCTTCTTTTATATTATGTTATTGGCAATGTGTTTCTATATGCCAACCATTGCGCTCACCAATTCAATTTCTTATACGATATTGAAAAACAGCCATTTGGATGTCGTAAAGGATTTTCCACCCATCAGAGTTTGGGGAACTATTGGATTTATCGTAGCTATGTGGATTACGAATCTTACCGGAAACAAAGCCACAGAAGGCCAGTTTTACATTGCTGGTGCAGTGGCAATCCTATTAGGTGTGTATGCATTGACTTTGCCTAAATGTCCGCCTCAGAAATTGATTGATAAAAGCGCGCCTCTTTCCGAGCAATTGGGACTGAATGCTTTTAAACTATTCGGAAATTTCAAGATGGCTTTGTTCTTTTTGTTCTCGATGTTATTGGGCGCAGCCTTGCAGTTGACCAATGCTTACGGCGATGTTTTCTTGAGCGAATTTGCACATTTCCCGAAATATACCAATTCGATCGTAGTTGAAAAATCGACAATCATTATGTCTATTTCTCAGATTTCGGAGACGCTGTTTATTCTTGCTATTCCATTTTTTCTAAGAAAATTTGGAATCAAAAAAGTAATGCTTATTAGTATGTTTGCTTGGGTTTTGCGTTTCGGATTGTTTGCTTACGGAGATCCTGTGCACGGGCTTTGGATGATTATTTTGTCTTGTATCGTGTACGGAATGGCATTTGATTTTTTCAATATTTCAGGGTCGTTGTTTGTAGAAACAACAACGGATAAAAAGATTCGTTCTTCTGCGCAAGGTCTGTTTATGATGATGACCAACGGCTTTGGAGCTGTTTTAGGAAGTTACATTGCAGGTTGGGCGATTGATAAATTTTTCACCATCAAATTCAGTACAGTTTCAGAATTATCCAAATATCTGCAAACAACTCCGGATAACGAAACCTTCTTGGGTATTTTGAAAAATTCTTTCAACTCTGCTGTAAATCCGGATGGAACATTGTCTAATTTGGTTTTTGTGAAAGACTGGCAACAGATTTGGCTTTATTTTGCGTTATATTCTTTAGTGATTGCAATTTTGTTTGGATTGTTTTTCAGACACAAACATTCAGTTGCAGATGTTGAAAATATTAGTCATTAATAATTGGCATATTTTTATCTTAGCTATAAGAAAATAAAATTATGAGAAAATTAATAACAAATGTAATTGTGGTCTCTGCTCTTTTCGCAGCTGGAAGTTTCACCAACAGTTGTAGCAAGGTGGAAGATATCATTGATGATATTTCTGTACCTGTTCCGTTTTCTATTCCCGTAACTACGGACGTTGAGATTCCGTACGTACTTTCTACAGAGTTTTTGAGAACGCCGGCGATTCCTTTGAATTTGGATTTGGATGCAAAGATTAAAGAAAAATTTCCAGCATTATCAATCAATAATCTGAAGTCGGCAAAGCTGGAAAAATTCAGTATAGACTATGTGTCATCAACTGGTGGAGCGAAGCTGGACAAAGTAAAAAATGCCAGATTGCTTCTTAAAACACCCAATTTACCCGAGCAAGTGGTGGCGGTAATTAATAACAATACCAACGCCGATATTCTCAATTTCACACCTAATTCTGAAGTGGAATTGCTGGAATATTTGAAATCCAACCAAGCGAGTTTTATTCTAGAAGTCCAAGGCTCAGAAGTAGTTTTGGATCAAATGAAAATGAAAATCAATTCTTCTTTCAAAATAGAAGTGGGATTGTAAAAATAGAAAGATGACCTTAGCGGTCATCTTTTTTTGTGAAATTATCATAAGGATTCTCTTCTGAAAAAAGCAAATTGATTATCAATCCTACAATAACAAGAATATTGATAATCAACCACAAAAAATGCGGAAAAGGAATATGGAAAAAAGGATTGTATAGAATCGCTACCAAAGCGAATATCTTCACGTCCAAATGATCTCTTCTTTGGAATGCATCATAAGCTATCCATCCAAAACCTGCAAACATCGCATAACTGGAAAGACGATAGAAAAAGTAGGGCATTTTCAAAAAGGACAGAAATAAAATTCCTATCAAGATGAGTTTTATAAGTTGATTCACGTTAATTAGTTTGTGGTAAATTTAGAAAATAAATACAATTTTCACAATTTTAATTATTAATATATGGTTATATAATAATTAAATCGTAGTTAATTGATTTATACATTAATTTATTCAAAAACCAGATTGTTCTGAACAGCTAGAGATTTAAGCTCTGTTTCCTGCCATTCTTTCTGTGCATCACTTTTCAAAGTAATTCCGCCTCCAACGAAGAGAAATGCATAATTCTTGAAAAAACTAGCGCATCGCAAATTCACAAAATAATAAATGAAATCGTCAGTTTCAACTTTGATATAACCCGCATATAACTCGCGGTTAAAATGTTCTATGCTTTTGATTCCTTGCGCGCACAGATCTTTTGGAAAACCACAAACAGCCGGCGTAGGATGCAGCTCACTGATGATTTTATCAAGACTTTCTGGAC